>DATFIL010000102.1:0-6656 GCA_035270145.1 Desulfobacter sp.
CGGCCTTTTTTGCCGCCTGGTTTATCTTGCCGCCGGTCTGTTTCAGCAAATTTTTTATATAGGTGTGTTCAAAGTCATGTATAACCCGGTGGCGGGCATCTGCAAGGGAGATATCTCCATCATCACACATCGGAACATGGGGATTCCAGGAGTTCATAACCAACTCCCGGGGAAAATTTTCCGGGGTCAGGACTGATCCGGTTTCAAGGATATAGGCCCGTTCCAGGAGATTTTCAAGTTCCCGTATATTACCCGGCCAGTCATAATCCTGGAATCCTTCATAAACAGCTGGATGAACCCGGGAGATCTTTTTTCCGTATTTGGCCTTTAACTTGGCAAGCAGCACATCCATAAGATAGGGCAGATCTTCCAGGCGATCCTTAAGGCTGGGAAGCTCGATGGGGAAAATATTGAGCCTGTAATAAAGATCCTTTCTAAATTTTCCCTGGTTGACCATAAGTGCGAGATCTGCGTTAGTGGCGGCAATAATTCTCACGTCGGCCGTCATGAGCTGTTCTCCGCCCACCCTGGAAAATGTGCCGTCCTGAAGGACCTGGAGCAGTTTTATCTGGGCTGCATGGGTGATGGTTCCGATTTCATCCAGAAAAATGGTCCCGCCCCGGGCCAATTCAAATTTTCCCGGTTTTCTGCGGTCTGCACCGGTAAAGGCTCCCTTTTCATGGCCGAACAGTTCACTTTCAAGGAGGGTGTCTGGAATGGCACCACAATATACGGCAATAAAGGGGTTTTCCGATCTTAAACTGTGCCAGTGTATGAGTCTTGAAAACAATCCCTTCCCTGTGCCTGTTTCGCCAAGAAGCAGCACGGTTGCAATGGTCGGTGCTACAGATTGAATGCTTTCATACACCTTTTTCATGTTGGTGTTACAGGAGTGAACAACATCCAGCCATTCGGTTTTCCAGAATTGATCCCGCAGATAGTCAAGCTCCAGTTCTTTGACCATTGCTTGATTTGTCTCATGGATAACAAGCTGGATCTCACCCGGATCGACCGGGATGGTGATATAGTCATCTGACCACTCTTTTACGGCCTTTACCACCCTTCTGATTTGTTCCCGGGGGGCCATGGCAATGAACTGGACCTGGGGATTTGCCGCAGTAAAGGGCTTGATTATTCGCTGAATCTCTTTGGCCCCAAGGGTTGTGTCAACAAGGGCCATGTCCACGATGATGTAGTCAAAGGGCTGTTGATTATGGGCTATTACCCCTGGCACGAAATCCAGTGCATGGTTTACCCGGTCTTCCAGTGAAAAAGCTTCAGCCAGGGAATGAACAACAGTTCTGTCGGTTGACAAAATAAGGATGTTTTTCATGATAATACTTGAAATACCAGTCATGGGATCTGGCTGTCAATGAAAAATGGCTTTGGATATAACCCACATGATGCTCAGCATCACAACGAAGAATGAAAACCCTTTAATTCCAGCATATTGGTGGGACTTTCTTATAAAAAAACTAAAGAAACAAAGCTGTGAACAGACCAGGGCATATGAAAAATCTGCACCCCTGGATACCCGTGCAAAGATTGCTTGACGTGACAGCGATAAATGAGAGATAATTGGCCAATAACCAAACCCATGCAAAGGAATATAATTATGAAAATATGGCCAGGACAACCCTATCCCTTAGGTGCTGTGTTTGATGGTGTTGGAACCAATTTTTCCCTGTTTTCAGAAATTGCCGACAGGGTTGAACTCTGCCTGTTTGATGTGCAGGACGATGCACAGGATGTGGAAACACGCATCGACCTCCCTGAGGTCACAGGCTATTGCTGGCACGGATATCTGCCCTTTGTGGAGCCGGGCCAGCGGTATGGATTTCGAATCCATGGCCCCTGGGACCCTTCCCGGGGTTTTTGCTGCAATCCTGCCAAGCTGTTGCTGGACCCCTATGCTAAAGCCATGGACGGTCAGGTGCAATGGGATGAAGCGGTATTCTCCTATCCCTTTGATGAGGGACCCGGCATCCGCAACGATACTGACAGCGCCCCTTTCATGCCCAAATGCGTGGTACACCAGCCCTATTTTGACTGGGACGGAGACCGCCGCCTGCAGCTGCCCTGGCATGAAACCGTGATTTATGAAACCCATGTAAAAGGATTTACCGCCCGCCACCCGGAGGTTCCCCTTGAAATGCGCGGCACCTATGCCGGGCTTGGTCATCCTGCGGTTGTTGAATATTTTAAAAATCTTGGGGTGACGGCTGTTGAACTGATGCCGGTGCATTATTTTATTCATGACAAGCATTTAACGGATCAGGGACTGAAAAACTACTGGGGGTATAACTCCATCGGGTATTTTGCCCCCCACAACGAATATGCGGCAGACAACGATCCCGGGGCTGTTGTGGCGGAATTCAAACAAATGATCAAAACCCTTCACCAGGCCGGTTTGGAAGTGATTCTGGATGTGGTCTACAACCACACGGCTGAGGGAAATCACTTGGGTCCCATGCTCAGTTTCAAGGGGATCGACAATACCTATTATTATCGGCTTACCGAAGATCCGCAATACTATATGGATTATACCGGCACCGGCAACACCCTGAACATGCGTCATCCCCATGTTCTGCAGCTTGTCATGGATTCTTTGCGGTACTGGATCCTGGAAATGCATGTTGATGGCTTCCGGTTCGATCTGGCATCCACCCTGGCCCGGGAGCTGCATGATGTGGACCGGCTGTCCGCTTTTTTTGACATTATCCAGCAGGACCCTGTTATCAGCCAGGTCAAATTGATCGCCGAACCCTGGGACTTGGGGAAAGGCGGTTACCAGGTGGGCAATTTCCCACCGGTGTGGACCGAATGGAACGGCAAATACCGGGACTGCATCCAGGATTTCTGGCGGGGGGAGGACCAGACCATGGGCGAGTTTGCCGCCCGTTTTACCGGCAGTTCTGATCTGTACGAAAACACCTCCCGCCTGCCCTATGCCAGCATAAATTTCGTCACTGCCCATGACGGTTTTCCCCTGCATGATCTGGTTTCCTACAATGAAAAGCATAACATGGCCAACGGCGAGGAAAACCGTGATGGAGAGGACCACAATCATTCCTGGAACTGCGGTGAGGAGGGGGAAACCGACAGCTTGGAAATACGCCGGCTGAGACATCGCCAAAAGCGTAATTTTATCGCAACCCTGTTCCTTTCCCAGGGGGTGCCCATGCTGTTGGGTGGCGATGAGATCGGGCGGACCCAGGAGGGGAACAACAATGCCTACTGCCAGGATAATCAAATCTCCTGGTACGACTGGGAAAATCTGGACGAAAGCCTTCTGGATTTTTGTCAAAAACTGATCCAGTATCGCAAAGACCATCCGGTTTTCCGCCGCCGGGGATGGTTTCACGGCCGCTCCATTCATGGCAGCGATGTTGACGATATCCGGTGGTTTACCATGGAGGGCGAGCAGATGGCTGAGCAGGACTGGGGACAGGGGGTCACAAAATGCCTGGGAGTCTTTTTGAATGGTGCCACGATTCCCAATCCCAATCCCCGGGGGGAGCCGGTAATTGATGACAACTTTTACCTGATTTTTAATGCCGACCATGAGGCGCTGCAATTCATTCTTCCCGGCCCTGACTATGGCACCCTTTGGAAAAAAGAGATTGATACGGAAACCGGGTGGTTGGAAGAACCGCCGTCACTTAAGGCAGGGGAGGCGATCATGGTTGCGGCCCGTTCCCTGGTGGTGATGCGTCATGAAGCCTGAACCTAGTATTTGCAGGAGATGTAGTATGAATAAGACAACGCGAGACAATTACGTACGATGGTTTGAAGATCTAAATTCAGAAGATGTCGGCCAGGTCGGGGGCAAGAATGCGTCGCTGGGAGAGATGGTCCAGGCTCTAAAAAAAAAGGATATCCTTGTTCCGGACGGCTTTGCCACCACCACAACAGCCTATCGGGCATTCATCGAAAAAAACCGGCTGCAGGATAAGATTACAAAATTGCTCAAAACCTATCAGCAAAAAGAGGCATCTTTGCAGAAAACAGGGCAGGCCATCCGGGATTTGTTCAAACAGGGAGAAATGCCTGAAGATGTTGCACAGGCAATTTCGTCTGCCTATAAAGACCTTGCCGGGCGTTACAAAGCAAAAGATGTGGACGTGGCAGCCCGGTCCAGCGCCACAGCCGAGGACATGCCGGAGGCCAGTTTTGCCGGGCAGCAGGAGTCTTTTTTGAATGTATCCGGAGTTAATGCGCTGCTTGCGGCATGCAAAAAATGCATGGCCTCTTTGTTCACGGACCGGGCCATTGCCTATCGCGAAGAAAAGGGCTTTGAACACATGAAGGTGGCCCTTTCCGTAGGTGTTCAGAAGATGGTCCGTTCCGATCTGGCCGGTTCCGGGGTGTTGTTTACCCTGGACACGGATTCCGGGTTTCCAGATGTGGTTTTAATCAACGCAGCCTGGGGCCTTGGTGAAAATGTAGTCCAGGGGACCGTCAATCCGGATCAGTACACCGTTTTCAAGCCATTCCTGGAAAAGGACGGCATCGATCCGATCATTGAAAAAACCCGTGGTTCCAAGGAAAAAAAAATGGTGTATGCCAAAACCAAGCCCACCAAAAATCTGAATACTTCCAAAGAAGAGCGTGAATCCTTTGTGTTGACGAACCGCGAGATCATGCAGCTTGCCCGGTGGGGTGTGGAGATCGAAAAACATTATGATACCCCGATGGATATCGAATGGGCCAAGGACGGTGAACAGGGAGATCTGTTCATTGTACAGGCCAGGCCGGAAACCGTGCAGTCCCAGAAAACTATGGGGAATATGAAGACATATGCGCTCACAGAGGATCCGGGAGAGGATCTGGTCACTGGTCTGGGTATCGGCCAGGCCATTGCCGCAGGAAAGATTTACCTTATAAAGAGTGCAGAACAGATTGATCATTTCCAGGATGGAGCTGTGCTGGTAACCACCATGACCGATCCGGACTGGGTCCCGATCATGAAGCGTGCTGCAGCCATTGTCACTGATCAGGGGGGGCGCACCTCCCATGCCGCCATTGTCAGCCGCGAGCTGGGAATCCCCGCCATTGTGGGAACAGAAAATGCAACAAAAATCCTCAAGCAGGATCAGGCAGTGACCGTTTCTTGTGCCGAAGGAGACAAAGGCCATGTGTATGACGGAAAACTGCAATTTGAAACAAAGAATCTGAACCTGGAGGATGTTCCGAAAACAAAGACCCAAATCATGTTGAATATCGGGACCCCGCAGGCGGCCATGCGCTGGTGGAAACTGCCCTGCAAAGGGGTGGGTCTGGCCCGCATGGAATATCTGATCAACAATATGATCAAGATCCATCCGCTGGCCCTGACTCGATTTGATAAGGTTGAAGACAAGGATGCCAGAGACAAAATTGAAAAATTGACCTGGGAATATGAGGACAAGACCGAATATTTTGTGGAGCTTCTGGCCCGGGGCATTGCCGTCATAGCGGCCTCCCGGTATCCCCACCAGGTGATTGTGCGCATGAGCGACTTCAAGACCAATGAATATGCTGATTTGATCGGCGGCAGGCAGTTCGAGCCTGCAGAGGAAAATCCCATGCTGGGATGGCGCGGGGCTTCCCGGTATTACAGTGCGGATTACCAGGACGGTTTTGCCCTGGAATGCCGGGCCATCCGCCGGGTGCGGGAAAAGATGGGGTTTGCCAATGTGACCATCATGATTCCTTTCTGCCGGACTCCGGCCGAGGCGGACCAGGTGCTGGCGGTACTGGATAAAAATGGACTGAAGCGGGGCGAACAAGACCTTCAGGTGTTTATCATGGCGGAAATACCCACCAATATTCTGGAAGCTGCGGCCTTTGCGGAACGGTTCGACGGATTTTCCATCGGTTCCAATGACCTGACCCAGCTGACCCTGGGTATCGGGCGTGATTCAGAAAAACTGGCCCCTTTGTTTGATGAAAGTCAAGCATCTGTCAAGCGATTGATCCGCATGCTCATCGAAAGCGCGCACAAGGCCGGCCGTAAGGTAGGAATCTGCGGAGAAGCCCCCAGCAATGACACCGAATTCGCCGCCTTTCTGGTGGAAGCGGGTATCGATTCCATCTCGCTGCAGCCTGACAGTGTTCTTCAGGTCATAAGGCGCGTAGCTGAAATGGAACAAAATTGATTCTGGCATATGACGTTACCCCAGACTTAAAAAACAAAAAGGAAAAAAATATGACAACAAAAGTAGCAATTAATGGACTCGGCAGAATAGGAAGTGCAACCCTTAAAATAATCCTGGAAACCCCGGAGCTTGAACTGGTGGCATTGAACGATCTACTGCCTGTGGAGAATCTGGCCTATTTACTGACATATGATTCGGTATACGGTCGGTATGAAAAAGAGGTGGTGGCTGATAAAGACGGGTTGCATATCGATGGAAAGCTATACCGTATGTTCAATGAAAAGGATCCGGCACAACTGCCATGGGAAGAACTTGACATTGACATTGTGTTTGAATGCACCGGTGTTTTTCGGAAAAAACAAGGCCTGGAAAAACATCTGGAAGCCGGTGCAAAACGCGTTTTTCTTTCAGCGCCCGAGAAAACGGGCGAAGTGCAAATGGTGGTACACGGGGTGAACGAGCTGGAGGGTTCTGAACGGATGGTCTCCTGTGCAAGCTGCACCACCAATTGCATCA
>DATFIL010000103.1:0-2562 GCA_035270145.1 Desulfobacter sp.
CCCTGCCCCATGCATTGATGTATTCAGGCAGGGGGATTATTTTATATTTATAAGATAACAACTTGATTTCAAATACAAACGACATCGCCCTTCAGCCGTAAAACTAGATCATCAAGTAAAAAGTTTACAAATAGTGGGCACGCTTGTTGCAATATTCTTCCTTAATAATAAAGGAGGACAATATGACCAATATTAACAACATCCAAAGCATCACCCAGATAATAGATAGTCAGACAACTAAAGAATCCAAGAGCAGTGGCCAGGCACAGGGATTTGAATCGTTGCTCAATTCCGCGCTGGAAAAAACCCAGGAATCTGAAAAAGGCACACAGACCAGTGAATTGGGTGAAATTTCTGCAATGGATTTTGACATTCAAACCGTCTCTTCCATTGTTACGGATAAAACCGACAAGCTGCTGACCAACCTGGAAAGCTATGCATCCAAACTTGACGATACCAATGTCTCTTTGAAAGATATTGAACCCGTGCTTGAAGAACTTAATGCAGACGCCGCATCTTTATTGGAAGAAACGCTGTCACTTGGCGAAGATGATCAAAATCTTATAGATATCGCCACGAGCACGGCGGTTACGGCGAAAACCGAGTATCTGAAATTCCAGCGGGGTGACTATCTGTAGGCAAGAGACAAGAATGGTATAGTGTTACGCTTATGCGTGTCAGGTCTTTTTTTGTGCACACGCCTGTTTGGCGGCCTGCCAATGTTTCTCTTTTTCTTCGGGAGGCATCTGCTTTAAATCAAGACCTTGTTTGTCAATGTCAGCTTCCATCATTCTGAATCGTTCCTCAAATTTTGAAGTGGACCGGGAAAGTGCTGTTTCCGGATGAAAACCGGCAAATCTTGCGACATTCACAAGGGAAAAAAGAATATCCCCAAATTCAAGCATGGCATCATCCTGGTCCATGGAAAGCGCAGCCTCAAATTCATGTATTTCTGAAACTGCCGTATCCAGTACCTGATCCAGGTTTTCCCACTCAAATCCGGCTTTAACCGCAGATTTAGAAACTTTCAAAGCCCTTAGCAGCCCCGGCATGCCACCGGGCACATTATCAAGGGCAGAGCGTCTCTCAGGTGTGCCGGAATCGACCTTCTCCCCTGCCTTAATCGCCTCCCATTGTTTATCCAACTCATCTTTCGATGAAATCCGGCTGTTACCGTAGACATGGGGGTGGCGACGAATCATTTTTTCAGCCACGGTCCTAATCACCCGGTCAAAGGAAAATCTGCCGGCGTCGGCATAAATTTCCATAATAAAAAGAACCTGGAAAAGAACGTCTCCAAGCTCTTCTACAATATTATCCTCATCATCTTTGACAATGGCGTCTTCCAGTTCATATAACTCTTCGGCCAGGCACTTCCACATGGTGACCGGGGTTTGTTTCCGGTCCCAGGCACATCCGTTCCGCCCCCGAAGTCTTCGGATGATCTCAAGCAGGGAATTTATTGTTTCCACGTTTTTCTTAATCCTTCCAACTCTTTATTGAAATCCATTTTGATATTCTGAGAAATAAACAGGGTCAGGGCATCCGCAACCTGGGCAAGGTAGGGTGCCGTGCGGGAGGCTGCAATATGATTACTGCCGCTGGGTACAAAACTTGTGATCGTTATAAAAAGGACCGTTGCGATAAGTATACCTTTGGCAGCCCCGAAGAGGACACCGAATGCTCTGTTTACCGCGCCTAAAAAGACAATCTTCAGCAATTTGTGAATCAGGGCGGCCACAATTCCCACAGCAATAAGAATCAGACAGAACAATAGAAAAAAACAGACAAGCTTTTGAAGCTGGGGGGATGAAATCCATGAATCAACATACACAATCAACTGGGGATAATAGGTATTGGCCCCGTAGAAACCGGCCACAACCCCCACGATACCGGAGATTTCCCGGACCAGGCCTCTAAAGCCCCCCCGAACAAGGCAAAAGCCCACAATGATCAATACGCAAAGGTCAAAAAAGTTCATACATTCCCTTAATTCTATAAATATAAACAGATAGCAGCAGGGTAACTTGCCAGTCAAGATTTTTATTGACCTTTAAACCAATAAAATGCACCCTATAGCCCATGAAAAATCTTGAGTTTCAGAACATTACCCTTGCCCAAAAACTCTTTGGGACACACAATGCCAACCTGGAAAAAATCGCCCGGGCCTTTGATGTTAAAATAAACTCAAGGGGCGGGGCAATTTCAGTCACGGGTTCAGAAAAAAAAACAGACAAGGCCATTGATCTGATCAGCCAGCTTTATGATCTTATGGAAGAAAAAATCCGACTGACACCTGCCGTTCTGGATGCAGCCATCAATGCGATTCAACAGGGTGGGGCCACCCCCTTGAAAAAAATTTTCACCACGACAATAATGGTAACGGCCAAAAACAAGCCCATTACACCCCGAACCCCTACCCAGCTGACATACACCGAAGCCATAAAATCCAATGACATCCTTTTCGGCATTGGCCCGGCCGGTACCGGTAAAACCTACCTTGCCATGGCCATGGCCGTTGCAGCGTTCACAAGAGGAGATGTAGAAAAAATCATTCTCACC
>DATFIL010000104.1:0-2989 GCA_035270145.1 Desulfobacter sp.
TGTCTGCGACGCTCACCAGGTAGCCCAGCTTTTCAATAATACGCGGCACACTTTGACGCTGTTCCGGGTCATCCTCTACAAAAAGAATGGTGCCCTGTCCCAGGCAGACATTGTTTTCTGCCGGCCGCTCATCGTCCGCCACCTGGTCCAAGCGGGGCAAAAGCACCGTAAAACGTGTGAGGTCATAGGGCTTGCTGGTCAGTAAAATGGCCCCGTTATGGCCCTTGACAATACCGTGGACCATGGAAAGCCCCAGACCTGATCCGAAGTTTTTGCCCTTGGTAGAAAAAAAAGGATCAAACACCTTATCCAGGATTTCAGGATCAATGCCGGGGCCGTTGTCCGAGACGGTCAGTTCAACATAATGGCCCGGCGGCAGGTTAAAGGGGTCTTTGTTTTCCGGATCAAGACCGGTTAAAACCCGTTCATCCAATTTCACTTCGATGCGGCCGCTTTTTCCCCCGAAGGCCTGGAAGGCGTTGGTACACAGGTTCATCACCACCTGGTGGATTTGGATGGCATCCCCCCGGCACATGAACTTGCCCTGGGCCATGGTTTTAACCACCTTGATGTTGCCGGGAAGCGATGTCTCCACCAGGGCCATAGCGTCTTTGACGACCCGGGCCAGGTCCAGTTTTCTGAACCGGACATGGCCGGGCCGACTGAAGGTGAGAATCTGTTTAACCAGCTCCGCCCCCCTTTTACCGGCCGAAAGTACCCGGTCGAGATCCTGACGGGTCAGAGAGTCTTCAGGGACATCGTCCATGGCAAGTTCGGTGGAGTTGATAATGGAGGTCAGGATATTGTTGAAATCATGGGCAATACCCCCGGAAAGAATCCCCAATGCCTCCATCTTCTGGGCCTGGGCCAGTTGTTTTTCCAGGTTGATTTTTTTGGTGATATCCTCGGCCGTACTCAGCACGCCTGCCACCCGGTTTTTTTTGTCAAGCAGTGGGACTTTGTTGATCTCCAGCCACACCTGTTCCTGATCGCTGCGCTGAATTTTCAGCAGTCGGGCATGGAACGGGGTGGCGGTTTCAATCACTTCACGGCCTAGCCGCCTGGACTCTTCGGCGGTGTAGGCCAGATCCGGCACCGAGGAAATATCCTGGTTAAGAATGTCTGCTTTGTCCCGGATTTTGAAAAATTTAAGAAACGAAAGATTCACATCCACCAGATTAAGGTTTACATCCTGCCAGAAGACTATATGGGGGATATTGTCCAGGATCAGCTGGAGCTGCATCTTGGATTTTTCCATGGCCTGGTTAGCCCTTTTTTTCTGGGCCATGCTGACCCCCAGAAGACCCACCATGCAGGCCAGAACAAAAAGCCCTGATATAATCAACCAGAAAATCCCTCGGTTGAGCCGATAAAAATCATAGGGTTCATTGATGATTCTGCTGCCTGCAGGCAGCAAAGAGCTGTCCGTCCCCAGGCGTTTGAGCACGTTATGATCAAAAATATAGGTATGGCCTTCGGCTGTTTTCACCGGGATCAGGGCCGGATCTTCTCCGTCCAGAATACGCAGGGCCAGCCGGGCAGCAGCCTTTCCCTGCTCCAGGCCGGAGGCCAGCTTGCCCCCCACAATGCCGGTCCCCATGAGAAACTCCCAGGAAGAGTACACGGGCCGATTTGTGGCCCGGCAGATCATGGCGGCAATCTCATGGATACTGTAAAGGTTGCCGTTCCCCTGTTCGGCGCCCCCCGGCACAATGTAGAGCAGGGTATCCCGGGACAGGTCTGCCAGGTATTCCGGGGTGCCGGTTTTAAGCACCTGGGGCTGAAATCCGGTTTTGAAGGTAAAGTCGTACTCAATTTTTTCCTGTTCAATGGTCTGACGGATTTCATTGATAATGGCCCGGGAGGTAACGCTGTTGCTGCCGATGATTATCATCTTCCGGGCGTTGGGGTGCAGACGGCGTATGATTTCCATGTTATCCTTAAAGGCCACTGTCTCTGCAATCCCGGTGATGGCGGGCTGCCCCTCTATCATGGAAGGAGTGTAGTTGTTGACGCCGCAAAATACAATGGGCACCCCGGCAAACAAACGGGATCGGTACTTCAGGGCAAAGTCCATGGCATTGTTGTCCGAGGTAATGATGACGTCAAACCAGTCCTGGACGAACTTGGCCTTAAAATAATTGAACAAGACCGTTTGCATTTGTTCGTTTTCATACCGCTTGGCATCCAGGTACTCCATCTGGAAATTAAGGCTTTGACTCTCCACGGGAAGCACCGAGCGGATTCCTTCAAGAATGTTGTCCGACCAGGCATACCCGTTGTTATAGGAGTTCAGGTAAAGAATCCGCTGGCTTCTGCGGCCAACGGAATCCTGTGCTCCGGCACAACAGACAGCAGTACACGCCAGCAGCCACATAGCGGCAACATATATGTAATGTCTGAACGAAAACCTGAAAATTTTGTCGAGTACGAAGGGGACGAACATTTTAACCGCAGACATATATTGAATATTCCGAGGATTAAAATTTCCACCCACCGAACGAATCGGCACAATTTGCGGTTTTCGGTCGGGCACTATGTAACATCTGGGCATAACAGGGGTAATCCCGATTTTAAAACAGGGTTTTTAACGGTTAATGCAGAATCTTTATGATACCTGAAAAGCTAAGTCTTTGGCAATGGCCGGTTCATAAAAAAAAAATTTGCAAGCCTTCCCAGATGATGTTAATGATTTTATTGTTAATTTTTTAAATAATTATGCAGAATTGGTCATTCTTAATTTTTGGATGTTATTTCGTTAGATAATCGAATACAAAAGATAAACTGAAACCACAGATCAATTTGTTATGTTATTATGCAATGAAAATAGAATAATTTGAAATGTTTGCCGTTTCGCACAACGCCGGATACGGACAAAAAGGCAAGCAAAATGGGGATTTCTTTTTTTCCGAATCCCTTAAATTCGATTGTCGTTGAAAAATAAAGTTGTTCTGTGGTGGTTAAAAAAACTTCAGGAGGAATAATGACT
>DATFIL010000105.1:0-3326 GCA_035270145.1 Desulfobacter sp.
TCTTGATTGTTTTTGACCCAGCGTCTTGCTGCTTCCAGGTAGGTGGTGTCCTGGTCTTGCGCCCAAAGCATGACTTGGGCCATATCATCCGGCGACCAGTGAAAATTATCCAGAAATCTGTATACGTCAGGCATGTCATTGCTTAATCCTTTTCTGACGATAGTGCCGATGTATTCATCTTTACCAAATACATTTTTAGGGTCTTGCAGGTATTTCAGGTCCCAGCGGGCAAATTTCCAGTGCGGCGTCCATCCAGTGACCACTATCCAATTACCTTCTGTCATAGCCCTTTTCAGGGTCTGGGTCATCGTGGGCCCACTTCCCGAAATCAGTTGATATTTGCCTAAATTGTATTCTTTGCTGGCAGCGGCAGTCTTTTCCATAATGCCCGCATGGGGATCTATCCCGATAATTTTGTTATCAAATTTTTCAGGATGGGCTTGTAATTCGGCAATGGAATCAATGCTTACATATTGGGGCACCACCAGGCCAATTTTTGTGCCCTTTAGGTTGGGACCGAGATTGTCGATCCGGCTTTTAAATTTATCAAGGAAACGAGCCTGTAAAGAAGGAAGCCAAGCTGAGACCATTGCATCCTGATCACCGGCTGCGATGGATTCCCACATGGCGATGAGGGAGACTGGCAGCAATTTGCAATTCATGTTCAGTTTGTCTTCAATAACCGCCTTAACCACATTGGAGCTGGCTGTCTCTGACGCCCAGTCCACATAAACAATTTTTACGGTTGGTTTTTGATCAGGATTTTCTGTAACAGCGGACTCCTGCTCCCCTTCATTGGAGGAACAACCTGACAATACGGAAATCGGACTTAAGCTTAAAATGCAGATCACAATTAAAATAGCTGCTTCTCTATATTTGGCAGGGCGAAAGCAAGGCATTTTTCCGTAGACCTCCTAAATAAACTCGGCGAATTGTGATAAATTGTCTTGAAAAGCCTGGAACAAATTATTTCTTTATTGTTTTTCCACTTAAAGAGTTTGCCTGAACAATTGTTATGCAGAACCGCGGGAAAAGGGCGGCAAAAGAATTAAAAAAGCCGAACCACCATCAGGCAAATGGCAGTCCGGCTATCTTTAAACCGAATCGAAGAAAAACAGGAACCAGAAAGACCCGTGACTTTCCGTCCTATCCTTACGAATAGTTTGGCTTTTTCATATTTATATTAACTGGGGGAAAATTAAAGTCAAGAAAATAATAAAAATCTTAACCGCTTAGCAGAAACGGGGAGTAAAGACTGTAAAAAGCTATACGTAGCAAGAACGGATTTAAAATCAAGGGAGATGGCCGGATGGTTAAGGCTACCCGGCTTTTCTATTTTGCCAGAATCTGATATTTTTGAATATCATTGGGAAAACTTTAATAAAGAACAGATCTGGTATGCGGGCTTATGCCGCAACAATTCACAATATGGCAAGCAAAGAGGAACAATGGATTACGGGGCCGCCGGCAAAACTATCTGAAAATAAGCTGGAAAATTAAGGCTGTATGACTGAAGGCAAAATGCAAAAAATCAATCCAGAGTGGGTTCACGCTATAAAGTCAACAATCAATGCATGCCCCTATTTTAAACTCCAGCAGATGGAGCTCAAGGACGTTTCATGGGGCGAATCCAGGATAGAAATCCAGCTTGGAGATCGACACCTGCAGCCGTTTGGGATAGTTCACGGCGGGGTACTCTCCACTTTATTGGATGCTGCCGGCTTTTGGGCCGTGTATTCAAAGGCAGAAGAAAACGTAGGCATGACAACGGTCGAGCTTAAAATCAATTATCTTGCCCCTATTGTTTCCGGTGTGCTTATCGGGACGGGACGATGCATAAAGTTGGGCAAAAGTTTGGGTCTTGGTGATGCCCGAATTGAAAATGAAAATGGAAAGCTGATCGCGCATGGGACCACTACCGTAATGGTTCAGCCGGATCTATCTCTAAATGATGAGAGGCGCGATATACCAAAATTTTTATAAGTTGTATCAAGGGGCTCCGCATCAACAAACTGTGACTATAACCGTACCCAGCAGAAATTTTTGGGGGTATCCTCAAAAATCTAATTATCAAAATGGAATAAATTTAAATAGTTAAATAAACTCTTCGATGGACACCCGCCGCCATTTTTTGTCCATAAAAAAGCCCCGCATATATATCTCAATGATATCCTCGTGGGGCGTTGCCCCAATAGACATATAAGCGGCCAGCAATGGGTGTTCGATGTGTTCAGGATGTCGGCAAGGCAGCAAAAAGCGATTTATTCCCGGAGATCGCCTGTACACTGGAGGGCGATCAAACCGGTCTTACATATTCCTTCCACCGCCGTATCAAAGTCGGGGCGGAAGCCATGCTGGGCAAATATGGTTCCAGGACCGCCGTTTTCAAATTTATGGCCGTCCACGTTTATAAAGTCCTTAGTCAGCCGTATATCGATACCCCATCCTTGGCGGGCAAGTGCCTCTGCAATAAGCCAGGCTGAGGAAACATTTTCACTGTCTTTGAGGCCGTTAACCTGTACACCGAAATTTTTATAAACCAGCTGAAAAAGGCTATCTTCCGACAATTCCATAATCTCTTCGCGTGTCATAGGGCAACTCCCTGCTTGTTTTAAATGGGTATTTACAACTTGGCCATTTATGGATAGGTACTGCCTGTTTTTCTTTTCCCAAATGGGGCCGGCGCCTTGAAGTTTTGTCGCCTCGTGGCTATTCTACATTCACTTCCACCGTATCATAATCCTGTCCACTTCAAAATACACCGTATAAGTCCCGGGAGGCAAGGGGTATTTAAGACATTGAACCCCTCCAGGTTGAATAACGGGCCTTGATAGCTATATGTCATATCAGGCGCCCATGTCTTACTTGCGACTTGATAATGGAACCATGCATCGTCTGCAGTCGCCTTCATCTGTTGAATAGCCGTATCCTATTCCCCTATATCCAACCATATATCGGCCTCTGACCCACAATGACTACAGACGGCATGGCCCTGGACGCCGCCTTCCATCTTTTCGTTCGAGGCCCTGAGGTCTTTTTTTTCAAGCTCGGTCTCATCAATGTCCGGGGCCAGCTCGCAGGTGACGATCATTTCCGCCTCATTACCGCATTTTTCACAGTGACAGATTTGTCTGAATTTCTTTTCAGCCATTTTAAGCCTCCATCGTGCATACAATTTAATTTATACCTAAACTGAGCGTTTCAAATTTTTAAACTTTTTGTTTCTATATTATTTTAAAGGGCTTAAATCAATTTCCCATTTAAAAATTCGAAACCCTCCGGGATTTCCAATTTTGCCGCATCTACTTTGTCAGCGGATGTTTCGC
>DATFIL010000106.1:0-2087 GCA_035270145.1 Desulfobacter sp.
AATCGCTTTCGCTGTATGTAATATTTCTATACATAGAAAAGTATCCCTCCTTCACTGTTATGGTATAACAAGTTGATCTGTGGTTTCCGCTTATCTTTAATATTCACTTATCCAACGGGATAACATCCGAAAAGTAAGAATAAGCAGATCTGCATAAATATTACAAAATCAGTATATGAGCCGAAAGATACAATTAAATAACTCAAATACAGCACCACGAATCACATAACTATCTTCTTCAAAATCAAATCATTTCCGTGTCCTTCCGTGCTTTCCGTGGTTCAGCGAGAAAAAACAGCTAACTTTGTGGCTCTCTGATGTAGGGGGTCGGATCAGGGATTCCGACTTGGCTAAATCCTTTTTTGCGGTGCAGGCAAGAGTCGCATCTGCCGCAGGAGCGTCCCTGGCTGTCCGGGTCATAACAGGAGATGGTCAGGCTGTAATCCACGCCGAACCCGTGTCCGGTTCTAATTATTTCGGATTTTGACATTTGGATCAAAGGGGTTTCAATGGTCAAAATCGTTTGTTTTGTTACCCCGGTTTTTGTGGCCAGGTTAGCCATGGTCTGGAAGGCTTCAATGAACTGGGGCCTGCAGTCCGGGTATCCTGAATAATCCACGGCTGTGACGCCGATGAAAATGGCTTCGGCTTTAAGCACTTCGGCCCAGGCCATGGCATAGGATAAAAAGATGGTGTTCCTGGCCGGTACATAGGTGACAGGAATCTGGGTTTGATCAATCTGCGCCACGCTTTCATGTTTGGGCACGGCGATGTCGTCGGTGAGGGCAGAACCGCCGAACTGGCGCAGGTCAATGTTCACGATTTTATGGTCAATGACACCCAGGTGATGAGCTACTTTCTTTGCGCATTCCAACTCCACGCTGTGGCGCTGGCCGTACCTGAAACTTAAACTGTAAATATTGTAACCCCGGTCCCCGGCAATGGCCATGGCAGTGGTGGAATCAATACCGCCGGATGAAAGAATAACCGCTTTTTTTGTCATGGATTATACTCCTCTTAAATCCGGATCCCAGATGATTTTGTGTTGTTGAAGGGACAGTCTTGCACCCAGCCTGTCTTTAAGAATCCATGCCGCCAGATCCGAAAGCTTAATCCGGCCAAAAACCGGGCAAATGTGGATATTTTCTCTGGGATGATGCACAAGGTGTGTCTTAATGACAGATGCGGCATATTCATAGTCCTGCGTTGATCCCACCACGAATTTGATTTCATCCCGGGATGTCATGTGATTAAAATTGTCGAAAAGAAATGACCCGGCTTCACCGGATAAGGGGCATTTGACATCCATGATGCGGATACAGGCGGGATCCACAGGTGCAATGCTTAAACTTCCATTGGTTTCCAGCAGCACCTGAAATCCTTTTTCCAGAAGTGCGGATATCAATGCAGGCGTCTGGGACTGAATCAAGGGCTCTCCGCCGGTAATTTCAACCAGGGGACATTCAAAGGCAGACACCTGGTCCACGATCTGATTTATGGCCATGGAAACGGATTGTGACGCAGCATAGGTGGTATCGCACCAGGAACAGGACAGGTTGCACCCGGACAGCCGGACAAACACGCAGGCAAGGCCCGCCCGGGTAGATTCCCCCTGCAGGCTGTAAAAAATTTCGCAGATGTCCAGGGGCACTTATATCTCCTGGTAGGATGATCCGCAGCCCGGACTTTCGAATACCATAATTTTTTGGACCTTGATGAATTCGGTGTTCAAGCGCCTGGACAGTTCCGAGTAGAGAAACTTGGCCAGATTTTCAGCCGTGGGATTGATTGATCCAAATTCGGCAACCTCATTAAGATTGGTGTGATCCAGTTTGCTTAAAACATCCTTGACCACACTTTTGACATCCCTAAAATCTATGCCCATGCCCAACTGGTTGAGTTTGGTGCAGCGTATGTGCGCTTCAACAACCCAGTTATGGCCGTGCAGATTTGAGCAGTTGCCGTCATAGCCTCTCAGTGAATGGGCTGCTGCAAAATGGTCCTGGACACAAATGTCATATACGCCTGGCATAGATACTCCCATGTTAAATAAATAGCCTGTTGATTTGAAAAATCTATCATAAATT
>DATFIL010000107.1:0-4921 GCA_035270145.1 Desulfobacter sp.
TAATTAAATTCCTTTTCCAGGATTTGAGAGAAGGCCTCAATACTATCCGGAACAAGCTTGTTTACGATGATTCTGTATAGTACTTTTTTCATTACATCTCTATCTATCTTTAATCATTTTAAAGCGCAATATATATGATACAAATTCATTTAGGAACTGATCTTCAAAATTTCACCGATATCCATGATTTTAAACAGAGAGGGCTCCAGGTCCTGGGTCTGGATAAAGCGTTCAAGTTCAAGGCCGGGAAAGCCCGCAGGTTCGCTGCCCAGGTGAAAGGCGCCCCACTGGGTGGGGATGAAGTATTTTGCCCCCAATTCCTTAAAGCCTTTGACAGCTTCCGGGATGTTCATGTGCTGGTAGTGCATGAACCATCTGGGATGATAGGCTGTGGTGGCTATAAAGGCATAGTCGATGCCCGGATATTTTTTCCTGGTCTCTTTGAACCCTTTGAAATAACCGGTATCCCCGCCAAAATAAAAGGTGGTGGACGGCGTGATCAGCAGCCAGGCGACCCACAGGCTTTTGTTCCGGCCCTGGTTGATGCGCATGGACCAGTGCTGGGTGGGAAGGCAGACCAGCTTTATGCCGGGGCTTAAAGTTTTTTCCGCCCACCAGTCCATCTCCAGGGTATGGGGTTTGTTCATCTTTTTCACCATAACCGCCAGGCCTTTGGGCACAAAGACCCGGGAAGCCTTTGGCAGGCCTTTTATAGACCCGCGATCCAGGTGGTCGTAGTGGTTGTGAGAGATAAGAATATTGGGGGCTTTGACCAGGGTGTTGAGTTCTTCGAGGGTCAGGGCGGGCGGTGTCTTGCGTCCAGGAATAAGGGCGCGTTTTGAAAAGATGGGATCTGTGAGCCAGTATTGTTCTCCTGTGCGGACAAGAAACGTATTGTGCCCGATCCAGAGGATAAAATCCCCCTGGGTCTTTTGAACACGCTGCAGGGTTTGGGGCAAAATTTGGGGTAAAAATTCCCTTTCTTCTTTTGTATAATGGGTTTTTGAAAAAAACTTCCAGCCCAGGACATCCAGAAAGCTTTTATCCGGCATTTTCATCCAGGGGGCAAAATATCGGCCATCTTTTTTGTGCGGGGCATAAAAATCTTTTTCCTGGGTCTGGGATACTGCTTTTTCCCACTCATCCTCTGAAAAACTCTGCTTCTCCCGGGGGGAACAGCCCCAAAGCAACAGTAGCATGAAAAGCAGCAGTAGGATCAAGGATCGACAGGGGACGGAAGATGTCATGGAATTCTCCTTGGAAAGTATCATAAGACTCACACGCGATCCTCGAGTCACAGGGTCCTGGGATCATAGGCCCAGTGAAGCAGGACCTGGCGCTGTTTGGGTCTGCAGGAACCTAAACCCGGCGGGCAATTGAGGCGGATGGCCTGGGCATGGCGGCGGATGCCTTTCCAGCGTTTGATCTGCCGCAAATCTTCTTCAGGCATTCTTCGCCCCATAAAATACCGACAATACCATTGAAACCAGCCCCGGGGATCGTCCGGATGGATCCAACCTTTTTCCTGCCAGACCGATAAAGGCAAAGAAGCGTCCACACCGTAAAAATTAAGCGTGATATCTTTTTTCCCGGGAGAAAGCTTTGCTGTTTCAAACCAAGAATCCGGGAATTCATCCCGGCAGTCGGTCATGTAACAGCCCCCGAAAATCCCTAAGGCCAGAAGGTCCTTTGGCGGAAGGTGAGGCTGGAACTCCGGGTGAAACGCCTTGCCGGGAGAGGCTGTCAGCTCGTAGGTATAGCCTTTCTGGAATTTATCGTTGACCGTAACGATTCTGTTCATGGGGCGCTGCCTCCTAAAAATAAAATATAGGCTTTGATATCTGTTCTAAAATTTATATACTTAAAAAGAATCTGTCAATTCGATGAAATCTCACTTTAAAAGGTCCTTGACCTGAAAACCACCACAAAAAAGAATATCAATGTACTCATGCATATCCTATTTTTTTTAAAACTTGATCATCGAGTAAAAAGAATCTGAGTCCGGATGAAAAGCAGGAGATGCTTACGCTATTTGATCAGTACAAGCAGGGCTATGTTCCTCTGGTGGTGCCGTTGACCATGATCAACCATTATGTCAGAAAATACGATAAAGCATGGATTAAGGATCAGACCTATCTCAATCCCCATCCTTTTGAACTGAAATTGCGGAATTATTTTTGATGGCGTTATTTCCTAAAACGCAACATGATCCTTAGCTGTAGCTGTTTTATGCCATCTATAATCTGAATAGATCCTGAGACTTAAGCCCCCTTCCAGGGGCGTGTCAGGCTGAATGGACCCCAGCACATCATGATTCCAATAGTAAATCAATTCAGGACTTAAATTTTCCCCCATCTGCCAGGGTGACAAAGAACAATCAGCATGAATGGTTTTGACCACCCTTTTACAAAATGTCTCCAGGGTTTCATCTTCTTGGGTGGCCAATACCCGGGGTTTGTCGCAGACAACGCTTTTTCCGTCCAACACCCGGGTAGTCGGGGCCATGCCCTTAATCTCAATCACATCGCCGGGCTGCAACCCTTGCTTTACTAAAAACCGGTTACTGAATTTCAGCACTTTCACGCTGGTGCCAAAAATGGCGGCAATGCCGGACAGATCATTATGGGTCTGGACAACATAATGAATTATTTTTGGAAGCCCTTTTATTTTTGTGCCGGCGAGCGGATGCAGCTCAAGATTTTTGGCCCAATCAGGATACGTTCTGATCATGCCGGCTGTCAATGGAGGATACGCTATTTTTGTCAGCAGGACATACCCGTTGCTGCTGGCATAAGGATAAATTGACCTTGCATATTGGAGATCCGGATTCAGTTGATACAGGTTTTGAATCTTCTTTTTCAAGAATTTAACTGACGTTTTGGCCCGAAGGCTTTTGGACTCAAACCCAGGGACCGAAAGCATGGCCAATCTGTTTTGCTTCAGATAACGGTATATCAATGCCGCAGCCAGGCACTGGGGGACATACTCCCTGGAAAAAGGTCCCAAAGTGCTGTTTTCAAAAATCGGTCCGAATGTCCTTCCCGGGTCATCACCGCAGTTCAATAACACATCCGTAACCATTCTGGTGCCATGGTGATAACTGGATAGGCTTAATACTGTGCTGGCAAAAACCCTGCGGTTATCCCTCAGGTATTTGGCACATGCCACAGTTGATTTTTTATAATCCCTTCGCTCATCCGGCCCATTATCCCTGACCTTCAAGCCGTACTGAATGCCAGTGTCGTCAAGAAACTGAAACATCCCCAAGGCCCCGGCATTGGACCGTGCATTGGGATTAAAGCCGCTTTCCACAAACGGCAGGGCAAAGGCAACATCTTCAACAATGCTGTATTTCTTAAATGTTTTCTTTATGTAATGCAGGTATTTTTCGCTTCGCCGGATGATCTTGTTTGATCTGTCCACATTCTGAACCGTGTAATATTTGATAAAATAGCTGACATGCCTGACCAGCAAATCATCTACGTCAAATGCGGTTTCCCCCCAGTCCGCCATCATTTCCTTTAACTGTTTTTCAACCGTGTCAAGATCAAATGTAAGCGGTTTAAAATTCAAATTTACACGATTTTCCGACATGGCCGGGCCATTTTGGAATATGGCGAAAAAAATAAATATAAAAAAAACAATGCCCGTTTTTCTGGCTATCTTTCTAGAAAAAAGAGAGGATAATTTCATAAAAAACCTAAGTATATTTTAATGATTAAATTCAAGATACTTAATATATTTATCAAATCCTGCTGTTTTTCCGCAATGCTTTTTCAAAAATGATTACCTGATTTCCATATGCATATCCTTATGTTATTGTTGATCCGCATTTTAGGAACTCGGAAAAAATAAAAACAAGGTAATCCCATGTCAGACAATCTCACCATCCTTGCCGGCGCAACAGCTTACCGCCATATCAAAGAAAACGGACTTGCACCTGACGATATTGATGCCATGCTCGGGGCATCGGGCGCAGCCAAATGGATCTGCATTTACGGGCTTGATTCCGCAATTTTTTCCCAGTGGTTTTCAGGTCGGACAAGGCCTTTGCACCTGTTTGGCACCTCCATAGGGGCATGGAAATTTGCCGCAGCAGCCCAGACCAACTGCCGGGAGGGCTTTGACCGTCTCAAACACGCTTATATCCATCAGCATTATAAGGGCAGCGTCTCGACAGTTCAGATATTCAGGGAAACCCGGCGTATCATGAATGAATTTCTCACAAACCGGGCCATTGATGAAATTTTGAACCATCCATGGATTCGCATTGGTTTTTCAGCCGCCCGGTGCAAAGGGCTCATTGGTTCAAAACACAGTGCTGTCCAAGCCATTGGCATAGGACAGGCGTTGGCCCTGAATGCAATATCCAGAAAGCTTCAGCAGTTTTGCTTTGAGCGCGTTATTTTCCATCATCCCCAATATGACACCGGGATACTGGCGGAAGACCATTTTCCCACAACCGCCATCCCCCTTGACCGAAAAAATTTTTCCAAAGCCATTCTGGCATCAGGGTCCATCCCCATGGTCATGGCGGGCGTGACGCATATTGCAGGCGCACCTGAGGGCACTTACCGGGACGGAGGCATTCTGGATTACCACCCAGCGTTTTCCTTAACCCCTGAACAGACCGGTTTTATCCTGTATCCCCACTTTTATACGGAACTGACCCCTGGATGGTTTGATAAAAAATTTCCCCAACGACGGATTAAAGGCAGGGCCCTGGATCGGATGATTCTTCTGGCCCCGTCCCCACGATTTGTTTCCACCCTGCCCTTTGGCCGCATCCCGGACCGCCGGGATTTTGTCCGGCTCATGGGCAGAGATAATGAAAGAATCCAGGCCTGGAACAAAGCCGCGGATATGTGCCGGGTGTTAGGGGACGAATTCATGGAAGCTGCGGAAACCGGTTCCATCAGGG
>DATFIL010000108.1:0-2525 GCA_035270145.1 Desulfobacter sp.
TCAATTCAAGAGACCATGTTTCTTCTAAACATTCCAGGTATGCGTGAATCTATTCGGGAAGGGCTTGAAACCCCAATAGGCGATTGTAATGAGGAGCTTGACTGGTGAGTTGGACGGTTGTGTTTACAAAACAAGCTCAGAAGGATGCTAAAAAAATCTCCTCATCTGACCTGAAATCAAAGGCAGAAGATATTATTGAGATATTGAAACAAAATCCATATCAAACTCCACCGTCATACGAAAAACTTGTAGGTGATTTATCAGGTGCCTATTCACGAAGGCTGAACATACAACACAGAATTGTCTACCAAATCTTCAACGATGAAAAAATAGTCAAAGTTATTCGAATGTGGACTCACTATGAATAAATGGAAGAACAATTGGTTGCAGGGGATTGCATTCGCTGCGCTCCTGCAACCCCTGAACCATGCGTTATGAAAATTTGACATGAACAAAAACCACCTCCACGTCACCTGTGCCATCATCGAACAGGACAGCTGTGTATTGGCAGCTCAACGGAGCCGTACCATGGCCATGCCTTTGAAATGGGAGTTTCCCGGCGGCAAAATTAAGCCCGGCGAACCCCCTGAATACTGCCTTTGGCGGGAAATTGCTGAGGAACTGGCAATTAAGGTGGCCGTGCACCATACCCTGGCCGAAGTGACCCATACATATCCGGAGTTTACCATCACCCTGTATCCCTTTGTGTGCAGCATCATTTCCGGCACCATGGTTCTGCGGGAGCATGCTGCCGTAATCTGGCTGCCCAGAGAGGATCTGGCATCCCTTGACTGGGCCGAAGCTGACCGACCGGTCCTGGAAGCCTATTTACAGTTCACCGGACAGGAAACCCCATGACTTTCCGGCCCAGTCCCGGTATTTATGACAGGTTGCTGGATCAGGACCTGATGGAGCTTCTGGCCCGGTATCCCGAACTGCGAGCCTTGTTTGGAAAGCTGGAAGCTGAGGAACAGCCGTCCCGGTATGCGGCATTTGTGTCTCAGGTGCTCAAGCAGGCCCTGTTGGAAGAGTCGGACCCGGAACGGCGCCGGATTCTGTGCAACCGGATCATCGATCTGCTGGCAGGAACGCCCGGCACTCCCCGGAAATCCCATCTTGAAAACCGGAAACTGGTCCCTGACCCAAAACCGGTGCTCCTGGAGATCTCTCCGCCTCATTATGCCGGTTCCGGCATTCCCCGGCCCCGGACCTCCATGGTTGAGAGCAGCCTTTTTACCGGATCCCCCAAGGAACCCCAGCTGGTCTATGAGCTGCTGGAAGAGATGCGGTCTGCCGATGCCGTGGATATCCTGGTGTCGTTTATCAAATGGTCGGGGTTGCGGCTGTTGATGCCCGGGTTTGAGGATTTAAAGGAACGACGGGTGCCGGTGCGGTTGATCACCACCTCGTATATGGGGGCATCGGATGTGCCGGCCATCGAGTGGCTGGCCAGGGAACTGCCCAATGCCCGGATCCGGATCTCCTATGACAGCCGGCGGACCCGGCTCCATGCCAAGGCCTGGCATTTCCGGCGGAAGTCCGGGTTTTCCACAGCCTATATTGGATCGGCCAATATGTCCCATGCGGCCATGACCAGCGGGCTGGAATGGAACCTCAAGGTGACCTCCCAGGACCTGGGACATATACTGGAAAAGTTTTCCGCTGAATTTGAGACCTATTGGCACAGCCGGGAGTTTCTGCCTTATGATGCGGATGATCCAATGCCTTTCCGTCAGGCCATCGCCCGGGCCCGGAAACCGGATGCTGCGGGTCCGGGCGTGTTTTTTGACCTGCAGCCCCATCCCTTCCAGGAACGCATTCTTGAGAAATTGACCCTGGAGCGGACGTCCCGCGACTATTTTAAGAACCTGGTGATTGCCGCCACGGGCACGGGAAAAACCGTGATTGCCGCATTTGACTATGAGCGATTTCTCCGGGACAACAAGGGCCAGGCACGTCTGCTATTCATCGCCCATCGCCAGGAGATCCTGGAACAGGCATTGTTCACCTTCCGCCAGGTGCTCAGGGATGCCAACTTCGGGGAGATGCTGGCCGGTTCCCATGAGGCGGTGCGCATGGAGCATCTGTTCTGCTCCATCCAGATGATGACGTCCCGGCAGCTTTGGAACCAGGTGGGATCGTCATTTTACGATTACATTGTGGTGGATGAAGCCCACCATGGCACGGCTGCCAGCTATCGACCCCTGTTTGATCATTTTAAGCCGAAGATCCTGCTGGGTCTGACCGCCACTCCGGAACGGATGGACGGGGGCAATGTGGCTGCGGATTTCTATAATCGGTTTGCCGCAGAGATCCGGCTGCCTGAAGCGCTGGAAGAAAAACTGCTGTGCCCGTTTCATTATTTCGGGGTAGCGGACCCCGTGGATATCAGCAGGGATCATTTCTGGCGAAACGGGCGGTATGATGACCGGGCCCTGGAAAAGGTGTACACAGGCGATGATATCCTGGCAAAGTTGCGTGTGGATACCATTGTAAATGCCCTGGACCGGTATGAACCTGCAAGG
>DATFIL010000109.1:0-3636 GCA_035270145.1 Desulfobacter sp.
CTCATCATCGCTGTAAAGTTGTTCCGGGTTAATGGGCACTATTATTACTTTTTTAGAACCCTGGGTGCTTTTTGGCGGTAGTTTGCAAAATGTGTCATAAATTGCCCCATTGGGAAGGACAAAAAAATTCACTATGCTGAGAAGTTCAATTCCGCAAATAATTAATAAGCCAATATTAAGCGCTGTAAGTTTAGGCCATTGTGTCATTGAATTCTTTCACTCGATGATCAAGTTTCAAGGTCATAGTCTCTGTCTTAAAAATATGAATAATCCCGACCGAAAATGCATTGACATATATCAAATTTTCTCTTTTTTTTTGAGAACTTGATATATGTCAATGAAACAACCTGGTATTTCCGATAAGAAAGATTCAGGATGCTAAGTTAAAGCAAAGGTAATAAATTTGAAAGGAAAAAAACATGAAAGTTTTAAAACTCACAGAAACAAACGAGTTTACCCCTGGAGCTATGAAGAGATTTTTTTTAGTTCAAACTTCAGAATTTTTCAAAATCATCAATTTTAATCTTGATGCCGGAGTTACGTTTCCGGTTCATTCCCACGACTTGGACGGGGAATTGTCCATCCAGGTTCTTGAGGGAAAGGGATGGTTTCTGGGGGAGAACGATACAAAGATTCCAGCCAATAAGGGGGATATTTTGATCTCGGAAATCAGGGAACCCCATGGGGTCATGGCGGACACCCCAATGCGGATCATTGTCACCATTGCTCCGCCGATCTGATGGAACAGCCCGGCGGCAAAAATAAAAATGCAGCCGCCCAAATTATTTTGAGCGGCTGCATTTACGTTTTGCATTAACTATTGTTTGAAAATTTCGGGTGGTTTTGTCGTACTACCGGTGGCGTTTGGATAATTTTCCGCTTTGTAGGATTTTTCACCGGTTTTAATCAGGTGGTTGGCTTCTTGCATAAAGGCATTGAACCGTTTTTTACATTCATAAAATCCATGCCACCATGAGTAGTCCGGGGCCATCATTGCAGCCCCCATCCTTGCCCGACGCCCTTCGTGGTGCCATAACTCATAGTACTCCACCTCAAGGGGTTCATCAAAAAAGCGGGTCTTGTCGAGCAGGCCTTTTGCATAGAGTTCGTCAAGTTTGGCCTTAGCCGGTTTGAAATAAACCTCATTATATTCTTTGATGGTCTGATCCATCTGGCTGTAATGGGATTCGGTCCACCGTTTTCCATGACACTGCATACAGATTTCCTGCATTTTACTTCGTTCTTCCTGCCAATTTGTCTGGGCCGGAAACGGTTTAAAATCTTCGGGCCTGATTGTCAATGGGGCTTGCAATTCCCAGGATAATCTTTCTGTGACGTCATGGGAAGTCATCACACTGCCGGCACCCGACATATGACATGAGGCACAGGTCGGTCCCCTGAAATCAACGCCAGGACTCCATGTGCCTGCAGCGGCGGTCCAGTTGTATTCATCGCCAAAGGCATCGTAAATATCTCCGTGCTTTGATTCTGTGAAAATTTCAATCTGGGGATGATCCGGACCAAGGTGGCATTGCCCGCAGGCCTGGGGTTTTCTGGCCTCCATAACAGAAAAACGATGTCTTGTATGGCAACTTGTGCAACTGCCTTTACTGCCGTCAAGATTCAGCCGTCCCACACCGACATTGGGCCAGGTTGCCGGATCAAGTTCTTTGTCTTTTAATTTTAAAATGGTGCCGTGGCAATGGTAACAGCCGTTTATCCGCTCAAAGTCACTGTTCATGCCATCGTTGAGCCAGGGATCTATTTTCCAAATGATCTCAAGGGTGTTGGCATGTTTGCTCTTGCTGTATTGCATTGCTTCATCGGGATGGCACCGGGAACAGTCTTTGGGGGTGACCACGGCGGAAACCGGCACCATATATTTTTTTTGCCCGTATTTCGTATCATTTGCCTCATACTCTTTAAAATGGGACTGGCTGACGTCCGGATCATGCGCCTCGGCAGCGTGACAGTCGTAACAGGTGATGTTGGCGCCGGCATGACGACTGGCCGCCCAGTCAGAGAAGATGCCCGGATGCTGTTTTTTATGACATTCGATACATGCCATGGCCTCAGGTGACATGGAGCGCTCAATCCTAAACTCTTTTGATTTTGGTATATTCATCTGGACATCCGAACATAAAACCGTGGATGTAGATATGCCGGTGATAAATATACCCGCCAGCAGTGCACTCAATTTTCTTTTCATGATATCCCCTTCTTTTATTTGTAATTTTTACAAGGTCGTAAAAACTAAATCCCCAATCCTCTATACGGCGCCTGTTTTTCTTTATACCTATAAATTTCACTGTCCACATGAACCAGATTCCTGTGGCAGTCTACACACTTTTTTTCATATCCTTTTTTAGGGTATAGAACTGTCCGGTGGGCCAGCATGGCTCCCCTTTTATCCGGCATATTCAACAGATTTCGGTGACATTTTTGGCATTGTGCATTTTTAAAGGTTGCATAGGTATGCTCACGGCTCTTTTCCCGATCATAGGTCCCATAGGCAAAATGGACGAATACATCTTTGATGCCGTGGGCTGTTTTTGTATAAAAAAAGTTAATTGTATCCTGCGGGGCAGGCAGGTGACAGTCCATACAATCCGCGACAAACCCCTGGGCATTGTTTACATGGGTAGAGGTCTTCCAAGCATTAAAAGCGGGTTGAATTTCGTGGCAGGAGGCGCAGAATCCAGGCGTTGATGTTCTCACCATTGTATAATAGGTCAGGCTGAATACAGGAAAAGCGATAATAATGCCGATAAAGACAAAAATTGCGGGTTTTACCATTTTTTTCATTTCAGACCTCACGCTTGTTAACATATAAAAAAAATTAACATATTTTCCACATAGATAACCGGGGCCACCTGACTTTTTTACCTCTGAGCGTTCTCTAACTCGGATAACCTCTTTCGATTCTCCCGTTCTTCCTTATATCTCGTGGTAATGTCTCTCGCGCTTGACAGCGCCTCAATCACATTCTTTGCGAAATCTAAAACAATATAAAAACCGAGTTCAACGTAAATGACAGACCCGTCTGCATGTAAAGATTTCGTAGGCAAGGACTTTCCAACATACTTTGTTTTCCTAAGCTCACCGGTCATAGCCCGAGTGTACAGGGAACTTCGGTTGTCCGGGGTAGTGAGGTGTAAACGCTCCTTTAACTACGACGGAAGCTTTGCTTGGCAATTCGCTTGTGTGTGTCGGGCACGGAACCTGTTTTTAAAAGTAAATCAAATATATAAAATTCGGATACATTTGGCAAGTCTTAGACCAATTTATCGTCAGGCAAAAAATGTTTATCTGTTTGTAAAAAACCGACAGCATTTCACCGTGGGTGTATACATCAATGCCGGTGCCGGCGGTCTGTTTGAGCAGATCTTCCATGTCTTTGAGATCATGGCCTGAAATCAGAATTCCTGGATTTTTACCCACACCGATGTTGACTTCGCTAATCTCCGGATTTCCGTAGGCTGTTGTATTGGCTTCATCAAGCAGGGCCATGGTGTTAACGGCGATTTCTAAGGATTTGGTTAAAATTAAACAGGTTGTTTTTATCTATATTCGTTTTCTTTGTGTTTCCGGGCGATGGCACCTGCCAGATCATCCAGGGCATTGAATACACTTGCG
>DATFIL010000110.1:0-2282 GCA_035270145.1 Desulfobacter sp.
GCCTGTCCCTTTGAAATGGTAACTAGTGCAGAGGCGGATTTATTTATTGAAAATAATCCCACGACAATCAGTGGAAGGATTGCTGCGACCACACCACCAATGATTAATTTTGACCTTAAAGTTAATTTTCTCATTATCATCTCCTATCATTTAAATTGAACCAAATTTTTAACTTTTTGGGATTTATTTTCCATAAAAACATATGCCGATAAATCAAATTACTGACTTTGCTTTTTATCTCAAAATCAAAACAAATCATTGAATTATATGGTTATTTCATTGCCAGCCAAGTCTATCTGTTATAAAAAATGCCATATTATACAGATTATGCATATTAATGGGAAGTCTGATTAATTTTAATTGCTTGGAAAGCCTGACAGCGAATACCGCTTGACAGAATACAGGCCTATCCTGTAAAGAAGAACCACTTACGCCGACATCAAGGGTGTTTTTATGTCAACGAAATCATTGGAGATCGTATCAATCGCGGCCGACAAGGGAACAAAGATTAAGCAAGCTGTTTAACCGCGGGTTCTTTGAAGACCTGCTGTTCTCATTGTCTTTTCTGTCAGCTGCGACACGCGTTTACTCGATCATCGAGTTTTAAAATTATATCGCAACGCTTATATCCCGGGCCCGGGCTTTGCCGCAGCCCCTGTAACCAAAATTGAAGACGGGTAGGACACTATAATGAGCAATAAACGTATATTACAAAAAGACGATAATTTTAAACGTCTTTCCCATCTGGGCTGGACATCCTTTTTCCAGGAAAAACTTGAAAATATTGACAATAAATCTCTTATTCCGGCCCGGGTGACCGGGGTCCGAAAAAAATATTTTTTTATCAATGACGGCAACGAAGAGCGACTGGCAACCCCGGCCGGGAAACTTCAACAGGAAAGCAGCAGCACATACCCGGTGGTCGGCGACTGGGTTATGGTCAGACAAACAGCTATAGAACAGATATTGCCGCGAAAAAACACCCTGACCAGGGGCGCTGCAGGCATGCGCAGCCGAAAATCCGGCGAGTACAGGGAGCAGACAATCGCGGCCAATCTTGACACCGTATTTATAGTTACCGGCCTTGACCGGGATTTTAATCTACGCCGCATTGAGCGGTACCTGACCCTGGTTTATAATTGTGAGCTGACCCCGGTAATCATCCTGACTAAAGCGGATCTTCACCAAGAGCCCGAACATTTTTTAAATGAAGCGGAAACCATTGCATTCGGCGTTCCCGTACATCTGCTATCTGCTTTTAATGATACAGGGCTCTTTGACCTGACACCCTATCTGGCGCATGGCCGGACCTGTGTCATGGTGGGATCTTCCGGTACAGGCAAATCCACGCTGATCAACCGGCTGTGCGGCGAAACCGTCCAGGCCACCGGCGAGGTAAGTGCCCATGTGGGAAAAGGAACGCACACGACTACGTCCCGGGATCTGATCATGATGCCCCAGGGCGGAATGATCATTGACAATCCCGGCATCCGTGAAATCAGCTTCTGGGAGATTGACCAGGGTGTTGAATCTACTTTTCCGGAAATAGAAGCCCTGGCAGCCGAATGCCGTTTTTCAGACTGCACCCACACCCACGAACCCGGATGCCGGGTGCTTAAAGCGATCCAGGACGAGGGCTTGACCGAAGCCAGGCTGGAAAACTATCTAAAGATGAAACGAGAGCTGGAATATATCTCCGCCCGGAAAAACAAAAGCGCCGATCGTGTGGAAAAGGAGCGGTGGAAAGGGGTGTCCAAGAAAATTAAGACCATAGACAAAAAGAAGTCCTTTTAATCCATATCAAATTACGAAATCACAACAAGTATATGACTCAAAAGACATTCAGCCCAGACGGTAAGGGCATGCAGTTCCAAGACATTACAAGGCTGGCCGCCGGCCTGTTAGCACTGATTTTTTTTTCATCCTGTACAATGGGAAAAAGCGTAACAGTGGTTGATGATTCGAAGGTCCGCCAAACGGAAAAAATAGAGAAAAAAAAGACGACGGTCGTTGATAATTCACGGATTCGCCAATTGGAGAAAAAAAATACGGCGCTGACCAGCAAGCTGGCTGAGCAGAAACTGCTTTCAAAAAAATTACAACAAACACTGCTCATAATGCATAAAGAAACAGATGCCTGTCGGCAGGCCAACGAAAAACTGATCAAAGAACTCTCACAAAGCAAGGCTAAACTGGCGACCCGGGGCAGCAAACTGGAAGCAGCCACCCTTATCGCCGAGGCCACCGCCGTTATCAGAAATGTGGAAGAAAAACCCTTGAAT
>DATFIL010000111.1:0-2675 GCA_035270145.1 Desulfobacter sp.
AGCCCAGCCTTCGATGGCGGACATCAAACGCGTTGCTATCCCTTTTTTTCTGTATTTACGGTCTACAATTAGATCTTCAACCACTGCACTGATATTGCCCAGAGCCGTTGAAATCCGGGTCTGGGCCGTGCACATTCCGACGACTTTATCATTCATCCACGCCACTTTTACGGTTCTGTGCTTTCCGCAGCCGTCCAGCATCAACCGCAGCCCCCTGGCCTGAGACCCAGGATTGAATTCAAAATCCTTTTCTATTGCAAATAGCTGGGCCAGCAGGGGCAGCATCTGATCAATATCCACAGGGAGAGCATCTTTAATGATAATATCCATAGCCTTTCTCCTTTTACTCGACTATCAAGTTTTAATCAAAATACCTTCTTGAATGCCGATGCCTTTATTGCCACCACCACCATTGCGTCTTTCTCTATTTCCAGTTCACGTACCGACTCGGGAACAATCTGTGCAATCAGCTGTTCATTGCCACAGGCAAGCGCCACACGCACACGATTCCCACAGCTATAAATATCCGTCACAGTACATTTAAAAAGGTTTCTGGCGCTTGTTGCCTCCGGATGCCGTTTGAAAAGAAGAATGTCCCGGGAATCGAGCTCAAAAAAATTTTCTTCACCATCTGGCGGTTCAGTGAGAATAATACTGATATCCCCCCAATTATAACGAAACAAATCCTTATAAGGTGAAGCGCTACCCAGATTAATCAAGTTGACATAACATTCAAGACCACGGTTCCACGATTTTTTCACCAGTTCTTCAGTCTTACCGTGTTGCTGAATACAACCGCCCTCGATCACTATAACGTCATCGGTCATCATTCGCATTTCCAGCACCGAATGGCTGATAAAAATCATGGGAATACCGTAATTGTTGAAAACATTTTTCAAATACGGAATAATCTGAAATTTACGCCCCTCATCCAAAGCCGAAAGCGGCTCATCCATCAGGATTAGCCGAGGATTCGACAAAACCGTTCTTGCCAGGGCGATACGCTGGCGTTCCCCGCCCGACAGGGTAGAAACATCTCGCGACAAAAGCTGTGTAATACCAAGCGCCTCAAACAGATCTTCAGGATCAATACGTCTATTTTCCGGTTTGATCCGTTTATAACCATAGAAAATATTTCTTTTAACACTCATATGGGGGAAAAGATGGGCGTGCTGAAACACAACCCCGATGTTGCGCTGATCCGGCTTGAGATTGATCTTTTCCTTTGAATCAAAAAGAACGGTATGACCCAGCCGGATATAACCGCTGTCCGGCAATTCCAGCCCGGACAGCAGATTCATAATCGTTGATTTACCGCTCCCTGACGGACCGAAAATCCCCGTCCTTGATGAGGATAGATCGAAGGCAACATCAAGCGTGAAATCCTTGAAACGTTTTTTTAACTCGACGTTCAACCGCACGGCTAACCTCTCTTGAACTTTCGGTTTATCCCCTCACTAACGAGAAGGATGACAAAAGACAGGCTGATGGAGACCAGACACAGTGTCAGCGCCATCCGGTCGCCACCCGGAATAGATGTGTATTCGTAGATTGCCAAAGGTATCGTCTGTGTCACACCCGGGATATTGCCGGCAAGGATAACGGTTGCGCCGAACTCACCAAGGTTTCTGGCAAACATCAACGACATTCCGGCAAAAATCGCACGACCGCTCAACGGCAGGACAATGGTAAAAAAACTGTCCCACCATCCCGCACCAAGGGTTCGTGACACTGAAATATAGGATTGATCTACCGCCTCCATACCAATACGAATTGAACGAACCATCAAGGGAAACCCCACCACCGCCGATGCAATGACCGCCCCGGTAAGCGAAAAAACCACCTGAACACCAAACAGGTTTAAAAATTTACCGATGATACCATTGGACCCGAAGGACAGCAGCAACAGATATCCGACCACGACCGGCGGTAAAACCAAAGGCAGACTGATAATCCCTTCGATCACCGCCTTGCCTCTACTTTTGCCAAAGGCAAGAAAATAGCCACAAGCAATGCCAAAGGGCGTGGAAATCAAGGTCGCCGAACAGGCAACCTTCAGGGAAAGCCAGACGGCAGAAATATCCTGGGGAGAAAGTGTCAACATTGTAATTTCATTTATCATGACCCGTATCAGGGCAGTGTAAAACCAAGGCGAATCATTTCCGGATGGGCCGCTTCAGAAACGATATAATCATAGAAGCGCTTGGCATCGACATTTCCATCGCTTTCCTTTGTCATGGCAACCGGATAGGTTACCTGACTATAAAGATCAACAGGCACTTCAAACAAAATTTCAGCACTGGTGGCGAGCATTGCATCCGTTTTGTAAACAAACGCGCCATCAGTCTCTCCCCGGTCGGCATAGATCAACGCCTGGCGAACGTCCTTTGCCATGACCAGCTGCCCATTCTTGAGCATTTCAGTATATTTTCCCGCCTTATCCATTGCCTGTTCGGCATACTGACCGGCCGGCACACTGCGGGGACTGCCCAGGGCCACACGCCTCATTTTCTGTAAATCGTCCATGGAATCGGCATCTGTGCTTGACTTACCCACAAAAACCAACGCATTGTGGGCAAATATTTTTTTGGTGTCTGTCTTAATCTTGCCCTTTTCAATCAAATGCGTCATCCACTTCGGATTGGCAGATACATATATATCTGCAGGCGCTCCCT
>DATFIL010000112.1:0-2359 GCA_035270145.1 Desulfobacter sp.
AGTATGAAGATGTTGTTAGATACGTCCCTTGTAGTATCTTAATTCTTCAAGTTGAGGATATTTTTTTAATCTTCGGCTTACCTTTTTTCACTCAATATATATTGTAAGCAGACCAAGGTCTGCATTCAGGAGTTTTAATGAGTTTTACCCAGTTTAATTTTCACCCTGGCATCCAGTCAGGTATTCGTGACGCGGGCTACACCAGCCCCAGTCCCATCCAGCAGAAAGCAATCCCCACCATTCTTGCCGGGAAAGATATCCTTGGCCTGGCCCAGACCGGCACCGGAAAAACCGTTGCCTTTGTGCTGCCTATTCTCCAGCACTTGCTCAAAACGCACCGATCCGCATCTTCAGCAGCGCCGTCAGCATTGATCATGGCGCCGACCAGGGAACTGGCCGAGCAGATTCATGAAAGTATCACAATGATGGCGATTCATACCCCAGTTAAAAGCGTGGCCATTTACGGCGGGGTTGGAAAACCGCTTCAGAAAAAGGCCCTTAAACAGGGCGTGGATATTGTTGTCGCATGCCCGGGACGGTTGCTGGATCTCATGAATGAAAAGGCCCTGAGCCTTAAGGGAATTGATATCCTGGTTCTGGACGAAGCCGATCAGATGCTTGATATGGGATTTTTGCCTGATATCAAGCGAATTATCCGGTCTTTGCCCCAAAAACGCCAGGGTTTGGTTTTCTCTGCGACCATGCCAAAAACGATCAACAATCTGGTCCAGGACATCTTAAACCATCCCATCAAGGTTCAGGTCAACCAGACCGGCCCTGCACCCCGCATCGCCCATGGCCGGTTTAATGTCCAAAGGGAAAAACGCACTGCCCTGCTCAAGACGCTGTTTTCAAAAACCGGCATGGCCAGCACCATTGTGTTTACACGGACCAAACATAAGGCCAAAAGCCTTGCCGTCCAGTTAAAAAAATCCGGATTCAATGCGGTCTCTTTGCAGGGGAATTTATCCCAGAACCAACGGCGCAGGGCAATGGACGGATTCCGAAGCGGGTCTTTCAAAATCCTTGTGGCAACGGATATTGCTGCCAGGGGAATTGACGTATCAGGGGTTTCCCACGTGATCAACTATGATCTGCCGGATACGGTTGAAACCTATATCCACAGGACCGGCAGAACCGGAAGGGTCAATCAACCCGGCCAGGCATACACCTTTACAACCAGGGAAGATAATAAAACCATTGGCTTAATCGAAAAGGCCCTGGGTAGAAAAATGACAGAAGAATCGTTAATTCCGGTTTAAATAGTCATAATAGAGCAAAAAAGGAGATGCATGGCAGCCCGAAATCAATATTCCTGGAAAAAAAGGCAAAAAGAGTTGAATAAAAAGAAGAAAAAAGAAGAAAAGCTTAAGCGAAAAGAAGAAAAAAAGGACCAGACAGATACCGGCACCGATCTTGAAGGGGCTCAATCAGATCAACCGGAACTGCAAGAATAGTGACCGCAGTTCCCATGTCCAGCGTACGCGTCCGTTATACAACCCTTGAAATCGGGGATATGGATATTCATATCCGGACGCTTAGAGATGCACTGCAGTTTGAGGATATCAACGGTGATGCACAAAAACTTGGGATATCTTCGGCGACCTGGCCGTTATTCGGCGTGGTCTGGCCCGCCAGCCAGGTGCTTGCCCGCCTGATGCTTGATTACCATGTGGACGGCAAACGGGTGCTTGAGGTCGGGTGTGGCATTGCCCTGGCCAGCCTGATTCTGAATCAACGCTTGGCAGATATTACGGCCACAGACTACCATCCTGAAGCTGAAGGGTTCCTGGTTCACAATGTGAAACTCAATCATGGGAAAAAAATCCCCTTTGTTCGCACCGGATGGGCGGATCTGGATGATGATCTTGGTAAATTCGACCTGATCATCGGTTCTGATATTCTTTATGAAGTTGAACATGTCAATCTTTTGTCCGCTTTCATAAACCGCCATGCCCGGCGCCATTGTCATGTAATCATTGTGGACCCAAGGCGGGGTCATCACGCAAAATTCAGCAAAAAAATGGCTGGACTGGGTTATGCCTGTTCAAAGGAAAAAATCAATCATACAAACTGTCCGGGAAAAAGCGTCATCTGCCAGGTGCTGACTTTCTCCCGTCAGGGTATAAGGTGATTTGCAGGAACTACCTTACCGTGCTTGAGAGTGGTCTGGAAGATCTGATATTGAACAGCCAGAAAATTCACACATCGTTCAGTTCAGGATGCATGGTAGATTTGTTTGCGCAAATCACCTAATTTAAAAACAAAAGGACCCGTGAATGAAAATTTATGTCGGGAATCTGACAGAACTTATGACAGAAGAAACGCTCAAACAGGAGTTTGAAGCATTTGGTGAAGT
>DATFIL010000113.1:0-2871 GCA_035270145.1 Desulfobacter sp.
TTGCTGGCATTTCTACTGCTCTCATTTCTGGTGATTCATGTTTACATGACCACAACAGGGCATTCCCTGTTCAGCCATATCACAGGAATGATCACGGGATGGGAAGAGATTAGTGAAACCACCACGATCCATGAGTGGGAGATGGCCGACAAGCGCCGCTTCTGACCAGAGAGGGGCTTTATCGCGGCCCTGTTTAGGACCATGGAACTTTTAAAATTTACCAACATGGCGCCGGATTTTTGCCCGTATTCTTTGACCATGGGCAAGATTACGAGCAAGATGGCGTACCAACTCAAATTTAGAATTGCTGGAAAGGCTGCTCTTTTATTTGAAGTCATGCAAGTTTCCTGTTACAAAAAAAATATCCATCCATTTCCCTTAAACAAAAAAACAGACAATAGGGTTGTGGGCAACCGTTGAAAAAATGAAAGGAGCACACCATGGAAATTAACATCAAGTATTGTTCGACCTGAAATTACCAGCCAAGGGCTGCCGGTCTGGCAGACGCAATTAAACAGGAAACAGGAATTGTTCCCACCGTTGAACCCGGCAGCGGTGGTGTTTATGATATCAGCGCTGATGGCAAACTTTTATATTCAAAGCACCAGACAGGGGGTTTTCCGGATAACCAGGAAATTCTTTCCAAAATCCGACAGCTTAAATAAGGGCAGGCGCTTATCTTTTTGGGCCTTGACCATTCTTTCGGCCACGTATTGGGTAGGGGCAGATTCCATATCTGCCCTGTTCGGGGGCGGATATGGAATCCGCCCCTACAGTTTTGGACCAAACAATGATTAAGGCCTCTTTTTGTCCTTATCCTGCCTTTCTTCCAAGGGAACATATTCGAATATGCGCCATTGGACGCTTCTTGGATACGAATGAAACGTCAGATTAAATCATCAAACTCCAAAGTACGCCTGCGGCAATGGCCGAACCGATAACGCCGGAAACGTTAGGGGCCATGGCATGCATGAGCAAAAAATTTGAAGGATCTTCCCGCTGCCCCACAACATGTACCACCCGAGCGGAGTCCGGTACAGCCGAAACTCCGGCAGCACCCAGCAGGGGATTAATTTTCTTTTTCAAAAACAGATTCATGAACTTGGCAAATAATAGTCCGCAGGCGGTTGCAATGCTAAAGGAAAGCGCACCTAAAACAAAAATTTTCACCGAGTTCTGGGTAAGAAAGACATCTCCCTGGGTGGATGCCCCCACGGTAAGGCCCAAAAGAATGGTGGCAATATCAATCAATGCCGTGCGTGCTGTAACAGCCAGACGCTCTGTAACCACAGCCTCTTTAAGGACATTGCCAAAGCACAGCATGCCCAAAAGCGGCAGAGCTGCAGGTGCCAGAAAACAGCAGAGCAAAAAGGCGATAACCGGGAATATCATTTTTTCGCGCTTAGAGACCTTGCGCGGCTCTTCCATGCGGATGAGCCGTTCTTTGCGCGAGGTTAAAAGCTTCATGATGGGCGGCTGGATTACCGGCACAAGCGCCATGTAACTGTAAGCGGCAACAGCAATGGGTCCGATAAGATGCGGGGCCAGTTTGGCGGTCAGAAAAATGGCCGTGGGTCCGTCCGCCCCGCCGATGATACCGATGGCTGCCGATTCCTTGGGCAGAAAACCCAAAGCCAGTGCACCCAGAAAAGTAATAAATATACCTGCCTGGGCCGCAGCGCCCAACAGCATGAGGACCGGTCGTGCCAGAAGCGTTGAAAAGTCGGTCATGGCACCAATGCCAAGGAATATCAAAGGCGGATAAATGCCCTGGGTTACCCCGAAATACAGGTAGTGCAGAACAGAATTATTTTCATAAATACCAAGGCCCAACCCCTTGAAAATTGGAATGTTCCCCATAAGCATGCCAAATCCGATAGGAACCAGCAACAAGGGCTCATAATCCTTTGCAATGCCCAGATATATAAAGATCATACCAACGATGATCATAATAATATTTCGATAGTCGCACAGATAAAACCCGGTGTTCTGAAAAAATTCTAAAAATAAAGTATCCATTGATTTCGCTTTCTTTCAATTTCCCATGGTCATCAAAAAATTAACTGTAAACCCTTAATCCAATCCACTTAAGACGTAACACGGATAAAGCTATCCTCATCCCATCTGAAATACCCCTGTTCATCGGCACGCAGAATGCCGGATTTAATCAGGAAACTTATGTTGGCATGGGGGTCTTTAAGGCCGGAAAGCTCGGCCATGCGCAAAAGCTTTGGCAACGAAATCACATCATCCATGGCTTGAGCCAAAAGGTTATACTGCCGGCATATCTGTTTTTGAGCCTCGGTGAGGGCCAGGTGCTTTTTAGGGATCCCCGCCTTGGCAACAGACTTAGATTTTGAAGCAAAAAGTTTTTTTATTCTTCCGGGATTATCATACAGGGCCACCAGCTTATGAAGCTGGGAAATCAGGGCGGCAAGAGAGACAAGCCCTGTAAACACAATAGTAACGCCCACAATAGAAATAGCCCACCCATTATGGGCGTTTATAGCCTCAAGTCCATAAAGAACGCCAACCGCGTCAACTCCATTCAAGACTCACCTCTTTAGTATTAATTTTTTAATTTTTAAGTAACGCCTGTTTCGGCAAGAGTTAAACAAAAGGGGACTCTTTCCTTGCAGAACTGATGCCATCCATCCATAATGATAGCCCCTGTCTGGGTATCATGATCGGTCAGATCAAGGATCTTAAGACAGGAAACAACCCAGACAACCCCTTTTTCCAGCACGGTAATTGTAGCCGTATTTGTGCCGTTTAAGCTCACCATAGACAGGCCTGCAAAATCCCCTGGCCTGTTTAGCACCACAGCCCTGCCCTCTTCCATGGCCACAAGCAGGGCACCTTCTTCCAGAA
>DATFIL010000114.1:0-5201 GCA_035270145.1 Desulfobacter sp.
CGTTTCGAACCGTCTAAAAGAGGCTGAGCCCTACTATCTTAAAGCCATTGAACTGGATGAAACCCAGCGCAAGCCCTATATGGAACTGGCCGCCCTTTACCGGAAAAAAGGGGATATTGGGAAAATTGAACCTTTGATCCGCAGGTGGGCCCAGGTCCCGGGAGACCAGGTGCAGAAAAGTGCGGATCTGGCCCGTTATCTGGAAAGCGAAGGCAAAATAGAAGAAGCGCAAAAAAAATTGCTGGAAGCCACCCTGAACAATTCTGAAAATCCTGTGGCCCTGTCAAACCTGGGCGCTTTTTATGCCCGGCAGAGAGAAAATGTCAAGGCCCTGGAAATATTTAACAGGGCCCTTGCCCTGGACCCGGAAAATCTGGACATCATGTTCCGGACGGCCCTGCTTTCTTTTCTGGAAAAAGATTATGAAAAAGCAGACACCATTGTTGGCGTTATCCTGGCAAAAAATGAGGATCATGTGCAGGCCAATTTCCTTAAGGGTCGGCTGTACTTTAACCGCAAGGAATTTTCCGAAGCCCTCAAATATTTTGAAACTGTAATAAAAAACAGCCCCAGGCATGCCCTGGCAAGGTATTTCAAAGCCCGCTGCCTTCTGGACAAGGGCAAATCCGATTTGCCGGGCCAGGATATATTCCGGGTCGCAGGCGGGTATGAAACCAGCGAATCATGGGAACGCAAACTGGCAACAGACGAGTTAAAGCAAGTCCTGGAAATCGACCCCAACCTTATAACAGCAAGGCTTCTGCTGATTGACATCCTCCTTGGGAACAAGGAGACATTAAAGGCCAAGCGCCATATTATTTATATCCTTAAACGGGAACCCCAAAACATACAGGCCCTTGTTTTTGCAGGAAAACTCAAAATTCTGGAACAAGATCTTGCCGGTGCTGAAAAAATTTATCAATTTGTTCTTGAACTGCAGCCTGACTTTGCCGCAGGGTACGTATCCCTGGGGCTGGCCTTAAAGGAGATGGAAAAAACGGACCAGGCCCTTAAGGCCTTTGACCGGGCACTGGAAATCAACCCGGAGCAGATGGAGGCCCTCCACTACAAGGTCAGTATCTACATGCAGAAAAAACAAGTGAACAAGGCCATAGAGGCCTGCGACAGACACCGGAAAAATATCCCTGAAGAGAACCCTTCCCTTGCCATTATAGACTTGATCCAGGGCAGGATATACATGACCACCGGAGAAATCGACATGGCTGAAGAGCGGTTTCAAAAGGCGGTTAAAAGAAATCCGGATCTTTCCGCGCCCTGGGAGCAGCTTGCCGTTATCCGTGAGTTGAAAAAAGACACGGACGGCGCAATAAAATACTATGAAACGCTTTTGGCATTGAATAAGGGACACCTTCCTACCTACCTTAATTTAAGTCGGATTTACAGAGTCCGGGGAGATCTTAAAAAAGCCAAAGCATATCTGAAGCAGGCCCTTGCCGTTAAAGCCGATTACGCACCGGCCGCCAACAACCTGGCCTTTATGCTGGCTGAGACTAAATCCTCCATGTATGAGGCACTGCGACTGGCAAAGACGGCCCGGGACAAGGAACCCAACAACCCTGATTTCCTGGACACCCTGGGTTGGATCTATTATCTCCAGGGAAGCTATGACATGGCCCTTCCGGTCCTGGAAGAAAGTGTGAAAATCAATCCCCAAAATCCCATCGCCAATTACCACCTGGGCTGGGCCTATTATGACAAAAAACAGTTTGAAAAGGCCAGGGCCCATATGAAAAAGGCCTTGGAACTGAATCCGGATTTTAAGGGTGCAGAAAAGGCCCGGGATATTTTAGGGAAATAGTCATTTTTTTTAGAGCCTGTTTAAAAATTAAAGGAATGAGACCGAAATCATTTAACTTGGTGTGTCTAAATTTCCGAGTTTAGTTTGCTCAAGATTGGTCCCCAATTTTAAGAGCTTTAATTTTTAAAACCATGAAGCGCATGAAGGACATGAAGACTGATTTTCCAGTATATATTCTTCATGCTCTTCATGGTAAAATAAAGGGTTAAAAAATTAAGCTAATAGGGAGAGTTTTTAGGCATCCCACATTTAACCTGGGAGCGCGGGCGCTCCCAGGTATAGCAAAATGGGCAAGTTATTTAAGACCCGTTCCTAAATGCTTTCTATGTTTGTTGTGTCCATCAGGACATGGGGGTATTAATTATTAATAGCGTTGGATACCTGAACATTATCTTCAGGCGAATATACATACCCTGAGGCGGTTACACCATCTACGGAGAATACAAACTCACCGGATGTCTTTGTCTTTGGTGAAGAGAATTCAACCCGACCGTCGTTGGCCGTTATTCCGGATTGCGACGCCGTGACAACACCGCTCCAGACACCCTCAACAACAGCGTTTCCAATGGGATTCCCATATTCATCAATGATTTTCACCGTTGTAAGTCCGCAGGAATTTCGTCCCATATACTTAACCCCCATATCTATACTGGAAACGTATATAAAAACGTCATTTGCAATTTCTGATTCAATCGTTACGGTAACCTTGTCCTCGGAAACGGCGCCCCAGTCGTCTTCCACCCTCAGAATCACCTCATAGGTACCGGCGGTGGAAAATTCATGAATGAAAGATGTATCGTATGAAAGGATCTCGCCGCCAATCTCCCATTCATAGGAAAGGGGATCACCATCGGGATCATACGAGTTTTGACCTTCAAAATAAATCGAATTCCCTTCCATACCGCTGATTGAACCGCCGTCGATAACGGCCACCGGACTTTGATTCGAAATTTCCTGGGTTTCGATACTGATGGATGAGACGGTATTCCAAGAAGGATCATAATCATATCCGGATGCAGAAACCGTATCCACAGTAAAGGTGATGGTGCCGGCTTGCGACGTTGCCGCGGACACCCATTCGACGATACCGGTTTCAGATGTTGTGCCGGACACATTCCCTGCAACCAGTCCGGACCAGTACCCGTCAACCTGTGCGCCGGGCACGGGATTCTGGTTATGATCCAGAAATTCAACACTGACCCGGGCCTGCTGGCCTGTTTCATCGACAACAAGTATTGCCTGCATATCCGACACATAAACATTTCCCTCAACGTAAATGGTAACGGAATCGGTATCGGTGGCACCGTTATTATCGGTTACCGTAAGGGTTGCGGTATAGGTTCCCGGCTGATCATAGGTATGCACCGGCTGGGCGCCGTACTGGGATGCGCCGTCGCCAAAATCCCAGGCAAAGGCGTCAATTGTTCCGTCATTGTCATAGGAGGATGACCCATCAAAATAGATCTCAAGCGGTGCCGGTCCTGAATATACGGAGGCATCTGCCAGGGCTGACGGCGGAAGATTGTCACCGGAAGGGTCATACTCAATGCCTGCATAAACCTGGTCACCGTCAACGGTCTGGGGAACTTCCAGGCTCTCGATCACTTTATTGCCGTTGGCAACATCAATCAGGGTAAAGGTGCCAAGGGTTGCCTCGCTGCCTGCCGTATCATCCTGCACCCCCAGATACCAGGTTGTCAGGCCCCCGTCGGAAGCCATTAAATCGGTAAAATCAAAGACAAAGGTGCCGTCAACGGCATTGGTTGTACCGTCAAATCCGTATGCACCGCCCTGGTTATAGATCATTTCCGGGATCCACACACTGGAAGGCGTTGACTGGTTGATGTCTGAGGTACCCAGGGTCATCCGGAGATGATCCCGTTTGGCGTGATTTAACTTAAACTCTCCGATAACCTTTGGCTGGTAGCCTGTTTTGGCGGTTACCCAGTGAGCCCTGGAAGGATACCAGCCGTAAATCCGGCCCGTTGACGGGCCTCCGGCCACGGCCGATGGATTTTTCAACGCATCATAGGACATCCAGGCAAAGCCGGCCTCGCCCCAGCCGGTCCCCCAGGAATTGGCAATTTTGAATGCCCCCTTTTCCCCGGAATCCACGACATTGTTTCCGTTGATATCCACCCAGATATTGTCATTATATCCCACAACGGTCATGGCATGGTATCCGGCGGTGCCGTTCACCCAGGCCACACATTCTTTACCGGCAAAGGCATCATCTTCACTGGTGGCGGGGTCATCTCCAATGGTCTGGTACTGCCATGAGTAAATATAGGTTGGGATGTTGAGGATATAGCCGTTGACCAGCATCTGCTTTACCTGGTCAATACCTGTATCCTCATGGGTATTCAACACATACCCGTACTGGTCAAACCGACGGTATAAGGCGTTTTCCCAGGTATCGGGATTGAGGTTCCAGGCCCTGTAGTTGGAATCATAGGGGAATTCCGCCCAGGTGGCCGAACCGTGTTTCTGGCCGATTTCATAGGCCCAGTAATACCAGGTTCCATTATTCCCGCCGCCATTGACCATATTATAGGTCCATTTGGGGCTGAGACGCATGGCATCTCCGCCGTTTTTGGCATCCAGGTCGTTTGCCATGGCATACATGTGGGTCATGGCATAATAGGTGCCGTTAAAAACACCGCAGGAATTCAATGATCCCTGGCTCCGGATGGGGGGGAAATATTGCAACTGGCTGTTATCCACGGACCCCGGATAATCCGCCGACGGCAGGTCCGAAGACGAATCAACAGGCGCGGATGCACCGGTCACGACTTCCAGTTCGTTGCCGATACCGGCCACATCCGTTTCGCTTTTCTTTATTTTGGCTTTTCCCTTTTTTTCCCGCCACTGGTTGACGCGCGCCAGCCCGATTTCGTTCAGTTTTACTTTTTTGACCTTGCGCATATGTTTGTTCTGCCACTGGAGTTCTTCTTCTGTGAGTTCAGGCAGCCCGGTTTTGTACATTTCTTGTTCTTTTGCTGACAAAAATCCGGCACTGCTCAACAGGAACAGTACGATCATCATCAGGCCGATCGCCTTTACTGTCGTGGGGGTTGCGTTCATTTACCTCTCCTTTTAAATAATGAAAATTATCATTGGATAGGCAAGAACCGCAAAGTGTATGCCACGGTTTAGATATTTGCATGCATGAAAGCGTTAAACCCTTTGTTTATAAGGGGTTAACCACACGATTTTTGTTAAACGAAACAGCCCGTATATTAAAATTTCAAAAGGCGAGATCACAGGGTTTTGTTCAAATAGTCAAATATCACCATAAAAACGGCGATATATCACCACAATAGACAAGGGCGAAGTGATACCGCTTCGCCCTTGTCTTATTTACAAATTATAGCTGTATAAA
>DATFIL010000115.1:0-4077 GCA_035270145.1 Desulfobacter sp.
AATGGGGGGCCTAACAAGTCGGTCAACCGGACGCCTACGGCGCCGGTTACCTTTGACGTGTGTGCCAGGCATGGCACGTAGCTAGTGGGGTGCAAGTCCCCACACCAGGTAAACGCAGAGCCGAAGGTTAGGAGAAGGACAAGGGCGTCATCGCGAGGTGAGGTCTGGAGGAAGTCCAATCCAAAGATGCAGGGCGACGAACAGGAACCGGATATGAGGTGTGGTACACCCGGGACGAGCGGGCACGTGACTGCGAAGTCCTCCATCTGCAATCGGGGTGTGCTTTATAAATCCGGCGTTTATGCATCGAAAGTTACGTGTCTTACCCTGGGAGGTCTCCCATGTGCCCCGGGACGTCGCGTGCGACAGAAATTGGCTGAGGGCGGAGCAATCGGCCCTGACCGCATGGGAGAAGTCAGCAGAAGGCATAGTAGGTGAAGGACGTCTCAACTGCCGGGACTGGAAACGAGCCCCGAGAATCGGGGAGGGCTCACCCCACTGAAGGCCTGAACGGTTTCCGAGAGGAATTAAATGACAGGGAAGCGAACCGTACATCGATCAAACATTAAACCGGCAAGACAATTGTGGTTGCCTTTTCATGTGAAGGGCGAATTGTTTGCGTCGAAGGCGGAATCCGTATTTCCGGACAGAAGCATGCAGTTAATGGAGGCGGTGGTGGAGCGGGGGAACCTGCACGCCGCTCTCAAACAAGTAGTGCGTAACGACGGGAGCCCCGGGATTGATGGGATGACGGCAAAGGAATTGCCAGAATACCTGAAGCGGAAGTGGCCCCGGATATGCAGGCAGCTACTAAAGGGGGAATACTCCCCGAAACCTGTGAAGCGGGTGAGGATACCAAAGCCCGGTGAAGGAATACGACAGCTGGGCATTCCCACAGCGGTGGATCGCTTCATCCAACAGGCCGTCATGCAAGAGTTGCAGCGGCAGTGGGACGCAACCTTTTCGGAGGCAAGCTACGGCTTTAGACCGAAGAGGAGTGCCCACATGGCAGTCCAAAAGGCCCAGGAGCATTTGAAGCAAGGGCGTCGATGGATTGTCGACATCGATCTTGAGAAGTTCTTTGACCGAGTGAACCACGACAAGCTGTTGTCCAAGGTTCGGGAGCGAGTCAGTGATGACAGAGTCATCAGACTGATTGCCGGATTCTTGAAATCCGGCATCAAGGATCACGACCATATAGTTGAGACGGTGGAAGGAACCCCGCAAGGGGGACCGCTGTCCCCACTTCTGGCGAACCTGATGCTAGATCAATTGGACAAAGAACTGGAGCGTCGGGGGCATCGGTTCGTGCGTTATGCCGATGACCTGAATATTTACGTCAGAAGCAGACGTGCGGGGAAACGGGTCTTAAAGAGTGTCAGCAATTAGCTGAGCAATCGAATGAAGCTGAACGTCAATGAGTCAAAAAGCGGTGTCGTTCTGCCCTGGAGATCTGAGTTTCTGGGGTTTTCATTCACCGCGAGACTCAAACGGCGCATCGGCCCAAATTCGATTAAGAAGTTTAAGGCAAAGGTAAGAGAGATGACCTTTCGTACCCGAGGTGTGCGTATCGGAAAGATAGTGGCGGGGCTCCGCCGTTACCTATTGGGCTGGCAGGCCTACTTCAATTTTGCCGAAGCGCGTTCAATCACGAAGGAACTCGACTCATGGATCAGGCGACGCCTTCGAAGCTACCTATGGAAGCAATGGGGGCGACGCGGATACCGGGAGTTGGTCAATCGAGGTGTGAGTAGGGATCTTGCATGGAATACCGCAAAATCAGCCCACGGCCCATGGCGTCTTAGCCGTAGCCCTGGGCTTGCATTCGCACTACCGGCCAAATACTTTGCAGGCCTGGGATTACCCCGACTGTATGTGAAGCAATCTTAGTCAACCGAACCGCCATGGTACGTGATCCGTATGCCTGGTGGTGTGGGAGGGGGGAGGTCGTGAGACCCCTCCCTATCCCGATTATAAAGCAAAAAAGAAAGATCAGGGGAGATTACGATATATATCTTTGCGGTGGCCGATTTTTACAACCAGGATTAAAAGGACATCTTCTTGAATTTCATAGATTATTCGATACTCTCCAACACGGATTCTGTGAAAAGGATTATTGCCTTTCATTTTGGTTGTGTCAGGATTTGGCAGGTCTTCCGCCAAGCTGTCGATTTTATCGGCTATGCGCTTTTGGTCAGCTTTGGGTATTTTCTTCAGCGCTTTCGCCGCCGACCTCTTGACCTCAACATGATAATTCAAAGCTCGAGTTCCTTTTTCAACTCATCCCAGGGTATCGGGTCTCCAGGCTCTTTTTTTGCCTTCCACGCATCCTCAATGTCAATCTGGTCCTCCATCTCTTGCAGAAGTTTGAGCTCCTTCAAAGAAACAAGAGCGGCAACCGGCTCTCCTCTCCGGGTTAAAACAAAGGATTCCTCGCCAAAAGCGACTCTATTGATAATATTTGAAAGTTTTTTTCTGGCGTCCGCAGTTGTTATTTTGTTAATCATAATAAGCACCTCAAATGTATAAAATGTTCTTTTTGTACATATTGTATATATAAAAACATATAATGTCAACAAAAATAAAAATCATATTGAGCTGGCGTTATAACCATTCGCTTGTGGGGACCGGGAAAAGCCGTCGATTTTTTTCAAATCCCTGGTTGGCGATTGTTTGAAGCCTTAAAAATAAGCTTTGGTATATGTTTCCCGGCCCCACAGCTCAACCGTTATGCGTCTCAGATATTGACATATTATATTTAATATATATACTCTTTATGGTATGTGGGAAATATATGAACATAGGCGTGTTTCTAAACAACTTGACTCCCTTCCAAAAGACGTATTGAAGAGATATGAAAAATGGAAAGACATTGTGACCATTTCTGGTCCTCAGGGACTTCGCAAAATCAAAGGGTTACATGACGAATCTTTACGTGGCGAATGGAAAGGGCATCGATCGTCTCGATTAAATCAACAATATAGGGTTATCTATAGGGTTGAAAAGGACAAAGTTTTAATTCAAGTCATTAATGTAACGCCACATGACTACCGGAGGAAGTAAATGAAAGATTTCCGTAAAGCTAAAAAGCGTATTAATGTCACTGTAGGCGAATCTGTTAAAATTATTAGAGAATTACAAGATCTTAGCCAAAATGATCTGGCCGAGTTAACCGGAATTCCTCAATCTACTATCTCAGCAATAGAAAATGATAGAGTTCAACTTGGTGTCGAGAGAGCAAAGGTTTTAGCAAGAGCACTACAATGTCATCCGGCTGTCCTCGTATTTCCGGGTTGGGATGTAAAGCAAGAGTCAGCCGCATAACCTCGCTGGTCCAGGGGACGAGGGGACGGCAAAAAGCGCGCCGCCCCTGACCAGCCCGTTGGGACTATAAAATTTGCCCTTGACTTTTGCCGGAAATGTAATTACAATGTATTTACGTTAAATGGTAAAGGAGAAGTCTAATGCGCGCAAAAATAATAAAAATAGGTAATTCCCAAGGATTGCGCATCCCGAAACCCATCCTTGATCAAACAGGCATTATGGATGATGTTGAAATTGAGGTTGAAAAAGATCAAATTATCATTCGACCTGTCAAAGATGTTCGTGATGGATGGGATGCTGCTTTCAAGGCCATGGGAGAAAAGGACGACGACAAGCCAATCATTGATGATAATATTTCGCATTCATGGGATGAAGAAGAATGGCAATGGTAGTGAAACGTTTTGATGTATATTTGGTTAACCTTGATCCCACAATTGGTTCAGAGATCCAAAAAACAAGGCCCTGCCTGGTAATTTCACCTGATGAAATGAATCGCAATATACGAACGGCGATCATTGCCCCGATGACGTCTACTCAAAAAGATTATCCAACTCTTGTCTCCTGTACTTTTCAAAAGAAAAAGGGACAAATTGTTTTAGATCAGCTTCGAACAATTGATAAAACACGACTCGTAAAGAAGCTTGGCACAATAGATTCCAAAACCCAGTTGAATGTCATTTCAATTCTTCAAAGATTATTCGCTTTTTAATATAAAATTGGCCCAACCAGTCAGCCCAGGTGACAGCCAGGGCC
>DATFIL010000116.1:0-2811 GCA_035270145.1 Desulfobacter sp.
CGGCGTGATCCCCAGAAACTATATCCCTGCGGTGGAGGCAGGTATCCGGGAAGCCATGCAGAAAGGTATTCTGGCAGGATTCCCCTGTGTGGATTTCCGCACCACTCTGGATTTTGGTTCCTACCATGCAGTTGACTCTTCTGAAATGGCCTTTAAAATGGCCGGATCCCTGGCGTTTAAGAAAGCTGCAGCCGATGCCAATGCGGTTCTGCTTGAACCCATTATGAAGGTATCCGTAAAGGCGCCCGATGATGCCACAGGTGATATCATGGGTGATCTGAATTCCAGACGTGGCCGGGTCCTTGGTATGGATTCCGAAGATGATAAACAGATTATCAACGCCCTCGTACCCATGTCCGAGATGCTTCGCTATGCACCGGACCTGGGCTCCATGACCGGTGGTCGCGGTACCTTTACCATGAAATTTGAACAGTATGATGAAGTGCCGCCGGATCTGTCCAAAAAAATTATTGAACAGGCCAATGCTGAAAAAGAAGGCTAATATAGGTTTAGTGAGCCGTTCGGATATATTATCCGGACGGCTTTTTGTTGTTTAAACAGGCTCTAACTTGATCATCGAGTCTAAAGCAGGCGGGTGTCAAGTCCGCAACGATCCGCGGCAGCCCGGTCCAGCATATGGGCGAGTGCTTTGGGCTTTCCTGGGAAAAAACCAAAGGTTTTCATCCAGACCTCTTCATCTTCCATACAGAAATAGACGGCAACCTCGGGGGCAAGCTGCCGGAACACGGCTGCAAGGCGCTGGTATATGGCTATGCGCAACGGCTTGAAATAGCGCATTTTATTGTCAAGTCCGGTGATGAATTCACCATAGGGAATGGTTGAATCCGGAAAACGTGCTTCAATAATTGATTTTAAATGGGGCATGAATCTGAATGTACCAATGGAAATCCATACAACATCTTTGGGGCTGACATGATTGAAAATGGCTTCAACCACGCGTTCATAAGCACTTTCGCATTCAGGATACAGGAAAATGGGGTCAAAATGAAATGCCACCCGAAAACCCTTTGATACCGCTTTGGATGCGGCCTTAAGACGTGCGGTCAGGCTGGCTGTGCCCCGCTCCTGGGATGAAATCACCTCAGGGGTATTCACGGACCAGGACAAAATGGTTTTCCGGTTATGCTCCAGGTCCACAAGCGCATCTATATTGACGGTTTTTGTCTTCAGCTCAAGAATTGACCGGTCCTGGGATGCAAATTTTTCAACCAGAAATTTGGGCATCAGGCTGACAGGTTCCCAGATCAGGGAGTCGGTATACTCGCCGGTGCCGATGCGCAAAATAGTGTCCCCTTGAAAAATCGGCTCCAGCGCGGCAGTGTACTGGTCAAAACCTGCAAAATACTGGAGCACAGGGGGATGAAAATAGGCCTGCAGAATGCAGTAGGCACAGTCCATGGTGCAAAAGGTGCCGCAGTGCAAAATGGTGTAATCACAGCAGGTGTAGTAGCTGGTGCCCGGACATTGGCGGATCAGGGCGCCCTTATTGCTGGTGATGTAAAGCACGTTTTTGGCAAATCCAACAGGATCATCAGCCTGGTTGATCAAGTCATAGACCGGCTTTGAGTCCGCAACCGTCTCCGGTATCGGTTTGACTTTTGAAATCAGGTACTCAATTTCCGGTGTCAGATCCAAATCTTTGTCTATGAATACCCGGGTTGGATTGATCATTTATCTGTCCACAAGAGATTTAAAGTTGCGGTTGTCCGCAATTTCAGCCAGACGGTTGAGGCGTGTTTTAAACTCATCCATAGTCTTAAATTCCATTTGCATGGTATAGACCAGTCCCTCAAAATTTTCAGGAACTGCCAGTTGAAGTCCGGAATCCAGTTCCAGCGCCTTGATCTGTTTCCGGACCTGGTTTTTAGCTGCTGTAAGCGCAGGAAAACGTCTTTGGACAAGAAACGCCTTGAACTGCTTTCCAAGGGCACTCATATCCCTGTGACCCAAATCACTGCCCTCCAGCCCTGGGCCATCGCTCTCATTGGTTTCCAGAGGGCTTTCCTGGATGAGCCGTGACACGCTTATTTTTTCAAGGGCGCATATTTCCTTTGCCCATGTAATGATTTCCATCTGGAGGCCCGAGGATACTTTAATCAGGGAAAAAAGATGTAAAAATTCAGTTTGCGTCTCTGCGTCCATGGACACAAGATTTTTACACGCCTTGATGGATATCTTGCCCTTATCCAGAAGGTCGAGAACAGAATCAGGCATGGCCTGGATATGCGCCAACGTATTAATATACCTGGTATTCAGCGACCTGTTGAAGATAGATGTGGCGTTTTTTGCGATACTTTCAGCATCCATAAACCGCAATAAAAGCGTTATGGCCCGAATGAGTTCAGCAGCGGTCAGTTCCCTTGAAAATGCATTTTCGGTTACAGCGGCCATGGCTGCACCAAGGGTGTCTCCTGCAGGCATGACACGGCAGGTTACCCGGGACAACCCTGCATGCCGGGCAGCTTCAATCCGCCGGAATCCGGACACCACAATGTACTTATCCTGTCCGTACAACACCAGGGGCGCAACCATGATGCCATATTGGCAAATGGATGTCGATAAATGTTCAATATCATGACAGGGATTTGTAATGCGAAACCCAGTGTCTGAAAGGTCGATCTCAGACACTGGGATATCAGTAAATGTCATAGCTGTCATGGATTAGATGGTTTTTCCGGTCAGCCGGGTAAAAATTTCCTTGTAGGTTTTACTGGTATTGTCAATAACGTCCTGGGGCAGTTTAGGACCTGGCGGGGTTTTGTCCCAGCCTGAATTGGTCAACCAATCCCT
>DATFIL010000117.1:0-3310 GCA_035270145.1 Desulfobacter sp.
CGGCAGGCAAACTGCCGGGTGTATTCGTACAGGATGATGGAGGCGGCCACGCTGACGTTAAGACTCTGGGAGCGCCCGTACTGGGGAATGGTCAGTCGCTCTACTTTCGGGAACAGGTCCGGTTCAAAGCTGATACCGAACTCTTCATGGCCAAACACAAAGGCGCTTTTTTCAGGCAGGTCCACATCCATCACCGGATTTCCCCGGCCCGGTTCAAGTATAAAGGGGGTATATCCCCTTTCAAGAAGTTCGGCGTAACAGGAGATGAAGCGGCTGTGGAATTTTGCCGGCACATATTTGAATGCCCCCATGGCAGGTCCCGGGTCAAAAAAAATCGTACCGATAAGATGGACCTCATGGCAGCCAAAGGCTTCTGCACTTCTGAATATTTTACCGATGTTAAAGGTGGGTTTCAGACCGTCCAGAACAATGATGCATTTATGGATACCCGGTGTGGCCAGCCGATTTTTATTCCGGTGGCGGCGAAATTGTCGCCTTGCCTGTTCCTTTGCCGCCTTGATTATCATTCTTGCTTTATAGGAGCTCATCACTCTTTTTCCTGGTTAGGTTCCACCTGTTTTGTATACATCCTTGCCGTAAAAATTGCAAAAACACTTAATTGCGTTTTAATACCGCTATGGTCAGGCGGGACGCGCAGATCAGTTCTCCTTTATCGTTTTTAATGTCAATGTCCCATACCTGGGTGGTCCTTCCTAAATGTAACGGTGTCGTTCGGCCCGTGACCCGGCCCCGGGATATACTTTTGATGTGATTGGCTTTGATTTCAAGGCCAACGCTGTAATATCCTTGTTCAAGGGTCATCAGGGAAGCGCAACTGCCAAGGGTTTCGGCCAGGACCACCGAGGCACCGCCGTGGAGGATGCCCATGGGTTGATGGGTGCGGGCGTCCACGGGCATGGATGCCGTCAAGAAGTCCTCTCCTTTTTCTTCAAACGTAATATCCAGGTGACCCATCATTGTATTTGCCTTGAACTTGTTCATATCATCAACAGTGAACTCTTTTTTCCAGATCATCGTTTGTCCTTAATTGCTTTATCTTGATTTGGCCTCTTAATAAATTCTTTTGTTCGTGCCATTTCTCTTCTGGTGCTATACGGATCGCATCGTTGCATTATTACATATTGGATTTGAATAGACTTTGCAATAACGGCTGTTGTATATCTGCAAAACTGGCGCATAGGATCAAAAAAGGTGATTTCCAAATCCCTTTTAATAAGGTATTGTTGGATACTCGAATTGCATTTGGAAAATTACATTTTTTATATCGTCCGGTATTTAAGAAGAGACGACATCGGTCTTGTTGTTTTATGCCTTTTCCTGATGCAATCCTGATAATCCCATTAAACAAGGAGACGCATTATGCCAATTGTTAATCATCAGCAATATTGCCGGATGCTGGATAACGCCAAACAAAACAAGTTTGCATACCCGGCCATTAATACCACCTCAAGTGAAACCATTAATGCCGCCCTTCTGGCATTCAAGGAAGCCAACAGCGATGGAATTATCCAGGTCTCTACAGGCGGCGGCAGTTTTGCCTCCGGCCTGGGCGTGGGGCAATCCTATAAAGGCGCCATTGCCCTGGCTGAATTTGCCCATGCCATGGCGGCCTATTATGATGTTAATATTGCCCTTCATACGGATCACTGTCACCCTGAATATGTAGATCCTTTTTTAATGCCCTTGATCGAAGAGACCGCAAAGCGCCGTGCCAAGGGGTTGCCCAATCTGTTTAGTTCCCATATGTACGACGGCTCTGCTTTGCCCATGGCTGAAAATATTGCCGCCTCCAAAAAAATTATGGCGGCCTGTGTGGCCAATGACCTGATTCTGGAAATTGAGACCGGCGTGGTCGGCGGCGAGGAAGACGGGCATGATACTTCGGGTGTGGAAAAAGAAAAACTGTATACAACCCCCGAAGACATGGTGCTGGCTGCAAAGGAGTTAGGTTCCATGGGACGGTTTCTTTTAGCCGCCACCTTTGGTAATGTGCATGGGGTGTACAAGCCGGGTAATGTGGTGCTTAAACCCACAATTTTAAAAGACGGCCAGGAGGCCGTGGCCAAAGCGCTTGGCGCTGACACCCGGCTGGATCTGGTGTTCCATGGCGGATCCGGTTCTGAATTAAAGGATATCCAGGAGGCTCTTGATTACGGGGTGGTGAAAATGAATGTGGATACAGACACCCAGTACGCTTATACCCGGCCCGTGGTGGACCATATGCTGAAAAATTATGATGGTGTGCTTAAAATTGAAGGGGAGGTGGGCAACAAAAAAGTGTACGATCCGCGCTCCTGGGGCAAAAAAGCTGAACGGGGCATGGCTGACCGGATTATGCAGGCCTGCCGGGACTTAAGATCGGAAGGTACTTCCCTTGGAAAAAATATTTGAGCGCCTTTTTAAAAATTGATGAATCGGCTGCAATAATGTGGTCACAGGGCATTTCGGCACATCCGTACTGACCGCTAATCCTTTGATTGACGATAGACAGTATTGTTGCCGGAGAGTGGGTGATTTCCAGAAATGCCGTGTATCATCTGATTCTTCCGGCATCCCTTCTCGGGTATTATTCCTCGGCATATCTGTTAAGAATGCCCCGTTCCTTCATGATTGAGCATGTGGTCAAAGCCGACGGCCAGGGATATGGGGGCATGCGTCAGGCAACTGTGCCATTCCATTGATTACCGTTGAACTGCCATTTAAAAGAACAGGTCCCGGATAATTTGGAGACTGCATTGTCCCCAAAATTATGATACCATAAGCCGGGCGTTTGATATGGATGCGTTACCGGGATCCAAAGATCAATGTTTAATCTGAAGCGGTTCATCAGGAGAATAAAATAAAATGAAAAATAGATATTTGAAATTTACAACCCTAATTTTTCTTGTTTGTTTTGGTTTAACCGCCATCCTGCCGGCCGACACGCTGGCGGAGCCGGGGCCAAAATCCGATTTCCGGGACGGGCACGGTTCCAAAGGAAAACGCGATTCTGAGAAAAAAGCCAGTCCGGTTTTCAGGCATGTTCCGCCGGGCAGTCAAAAAATCCGGCACCGGGGCAACCACTATTTTTTTCACAGAGGCCGCTATTACAGGCATGGGCCTAAGGGGTATTTTTGGGTGCGTCCGCCGATAGGTATCATTTCTTACAGTCTTCCGGCTGCTGCTGTTACGGTGTTGGTTGGGGGATTAACTTATTATGTGTATGACAATGTGTATTATAGAAGGGTGCCTGCCGGATATCAGGTGGTACAAGTTCCTAGCCAGACAACAACCGTTGTGCCGATAGCCC
>DATFIL010000118.1:0-2826 GCA_035270145.1 Desulfobacter sp.
CGGCATGGCCGCCGGCAGAAGAATGGCAAATATGCCCCGGATGCGGTCCACCCCCATCATGGCCCCGGCCTGGAGAAGCAACGGGTTGACCTGGGCGGCCCCGGAGGCGGCATTCAGATAAATGGGAAAAAACGCGGCCAAAGCCACCAGAAACACCGTGGTTTTCAGACCAATACCAAACCAGACCATTGCCAGTGGGAGCCAGGTGATACCGGGCACAGCTCTCAACCCGTTCACCGACGTGTTCAGCAGTCGTGCCGCGGCAGGGACTCGACCAGACCAGACACCCAGAGTCAGTCCAAACACCGTGGCCAGACAGAACCCCAGCCCCACCCGGCCCAGACTGGCCAGTGCATCCATAGCAAAACGGCCGGCATAGGGTCCCTGCCCGTCCGTCCCGAAGATATAGATCCCGGCAGTATCCAGAATTTCTCCCGGCGATGGCATCAGATAAGGCGGCAGCCAGTCCAGCTTTGATGCCAGCCCCCATCCACACAAGGCTGCCACCGGTAAAATCCAGGGAAGGATGCGGTACAATTTAATCCCCAATTTCCGCCCGGATCTGGTCCACAAAACTTAAATCAAACAACCGGCTGTAATCCGGCTGGTCCTGGATCAGGCCCAGGGCTTGCATGCGCTCCCCCAGAACCCGTGCCTTTTCAACGAAATCCGGGTCCATGTCCCAGGCCAATTCCATGTTGTGGGCCGCCCCCGCCAGTATTTTCATGGGGGTGCCGAATTCTGATGCTTTTGTCAGCCATAGTTGCCTGTCCTGCTTGAGAAGCCGGGTGGCCCGGGCATGGGCCCTGACCATCTCAAGAACCAGGCCATGATTTTTTTCAACGGAATTACGGGTGACCAGCATACCGGCATTGATGGTACCGATGGATTCCCCGTAATAGGGATAGGAAAGAATTCTGCCATAACCCTTGATTACGGCGATGGTGGGAAAGGGTTCGCCCGAGACAAAGGCGTCAATACCGCCCCGGGCCAGGGCCAGGCCCATATCAAAAAAATCCACACGGGTCAGGGCGACCTCCCGGTCCGGGGAAAGGCCGGAACGGATAAGGGTTTCCCTCAGAAGAATCTCATGCATGGTACCCGGCACATATCCGATCTTTTTGCCCTTTAGGTCGGCGGGAGACCGGACAGGACTGTCTGCGGCCACCACAAACGCCGAGCTCTTGTTACAAAGTGCAGCCACCACGACCACGGGCTGACCCAGGGATGCAGAATGGATGGCATGGGCAATGGTGGTGCCGCAGATATCCAGATTGCCCGACATCAGCGCCGTTTTCTGATCAGCCGGATTGGTAAAGGAAAACACCTTAACGGTTTTCCCCGCCCCGGTGAACCGGTCATAGAAAAAAGGCTGGATGGTCTGGGCCGTCTTCCAGGTGCCTGCGTTAAACGCAAATCCAGGCGCCGGGCAGCAAGCCACCAGGAGAAAAATAAAGGCAGACACAAACAGCTTTAGGCCCATGGTCAGAATTAAATCTGCCACAGATGCGCTGGATTTTAAGTCGCCGGCAAGGCACGCCAATGGAAGCATATTTGAGATATGTGTCCATTGGCGTAACGCCGAGGGCGGCTTAAAAGACAAGCAGATGGGCGATTTTATTTTGGCCATGGGCCTTAATATTGCCATGTCTATAATATCATCCTTAAAAACAATTTGAGGGCAATCCCGGGTCCCAGTCGGTTTCCCAATGTATCCTGCGGCATTCATTGATGTCCTTGGCCCGCCCTTTTGCCGTATCGGCCTGATCATCCCTGGGGCTGGCTCCTTTTTCCGGAAAAAAAAGGTTCGCGCCCGCGGTCAAGGACGCCGTATTGGGTTCCTGGGTGCAATGGGCCTTTGGCACCCGGCCCATGACCAGGCGACTCACGGCCACCAGACGGGCCATTTCAAATTCCGTGATCATCCCGTATTTTTCCATGGGGCTGCCCGGGAAATTCACCCGGCGCATGGCCCCGGAATACGTAGCCTGGTATTCCCGGGCTAAAAACATCAACTCCACCAGTTCTTCAGGTTTATGTTCCGGTCCCACCGGTTCCACGCAGTTCATCCATTTCAGGCCCACATCGTTAAAAACCTGGATGGTCCGGATCCGTTTTTCTTTTTTCAATGGGGTATCCCTGCCCTCCCCCAGCCGGACGGCGTGATAGGCACCGACAAATCCCGCCGCCAAAAGCTGTTCGCCTTCGGCATGGGTGATATCCCGGGTGTTGGCCACCAGGGGCACGCTCACCTCCTGTTTCAGCTGGGAGCCCAATTTCAGCAATCGTTTAAAGGGATAGGTTCCCGTGGTCATAAGATTTAACGCATCCGCCCCTGCCGCCTGGGCCTCTTTGGACCAGGCCAGGATCTGTGCGTAGTCAAATTCTATCTTTTCCGTGAAAATGCCGGCTGCTTTGGTAAGGGAACAGAAGCGGCAGTTCAACGGACAGGGTTCGAGGTTCACGCCGATGTGCAGATGATTTTCCCCTTTCAATCCAAACGTCTGCCGGGAAAAACGGTCCGCTGTTTCCATCAGGGCATAGGTTTCTTTGCTGTGCAGATCCATCCGGATTAAGGTTTCTGCTTCTTCCCGGCTAATGCCGTCATCAAGGGATTTATCAAGAATGTACGCTATTTTTGGTTTTATATGCCAGCCCATTAGATTCCGATGCATTTTTTGCTATACAAATATATAGCTTACGCTATTTTCTAAATAGCGGGGGTTTCTCCCAAAGCATAATATTCAGTTAAATATTTAACTAAAATATTATGCGCTCCTACTAAATCTCTGTCGGCCATAGACCCGTCCTGCAATTTTATCCATC
>DATFIL010000119.1:0-4542 GCA_035270145.1 Desulfobacter sp.
TGTATGATGCTTGCCAAGGCGGTTGATTTGAATGTCCCACCGGTTGGAATTGTTAAAAAAGATACTCAGAAGGTCCTGTTGATTAAAAGATATGACAGAATATTGGATAATGATGTACCCAAACGTCTTCACCAGGAAGATTTTTGTCAGGCCATGGGGCTTTCACATGAACTGAAATATCAGGCTGAAGGTGGTCCTGGGCTGAAGGCATGCTTTGATCTCGTTCGAGCCTACTCTGCAAATCCGATTAAAGATTTTCAGCAACTGTTGCATTGGGTGTTTTTTAATTACCTGATCGGGAATATGGATGGGCATGCAAAGAATTTATCTTTTATATACCGAGCCAAACAGATTCGACTGGCACCTTTTTATGACATGTTGTGTACCAATATATATGACGGCCTGTCACAGAAACTTGCTATGAAAATAGGAGGTGAGAACAGACCGGAATGGATTATGGAAAGACATTGGAAAAGGTTTGCAGAGGAGATAAAAGTAAGCAATCCTATTCTCAAGAAACGATTATTGGATTTTTGTCTTCAAGTGATCGGAAAAGTTGACAGAACCTATGCGGACTATATTGGTATGTATCAACAGAACAGCCTGTTAGAAGATATTATTATAACTGCAATAAAAAAAAGAGTGAATAGAACGCTGAAACAATTTGATTAAATTTACAACAAAAAAATAAACCGGTTTATTCTGTTATCTTTTTCCTGAAGGCATGCTTTCTCTTTTATGAAAAGCTAAAGCGCGAACAGTTAAAAGAGATTCTCATTGTGAATAACATATTTGCTTTACCTTTATGTCAACCTACAAAAGTCATCAGACTTAAAGATGTCTACCAAATTCAGATTTACGTATATTATTGGCAACCAAAGTGCTCTTTTATTACACTGGCCATTCAACCCGACTGACAATAAAAAGAGGCCCGCTTTAAGGAAAAATCCGAGTGACACAAGATACAGTATGGCATATGCCACCCAACAAAGAGCGTTCATTAATGTTGGCAAAACGTCAACTCTCTGAACTAGTTTACGATGCGGTCAATCTTGAAGGTATACCTTTCACCCTGCCGGAAATTCAGACGTTGCTGGATGGTATAACTGTCGGAGGACATAAGGTTGCCGATCAAGAAATAGCATTGAATCAGGCAAATGCCTGGCGCACTCTTTTTCGATGGGTGGCGCAAGAGAAGTTCTCCATATCTGCTCAGAAGGCTTGTGAATTGCACGCAATAGCCGGTAAAAACGAAGCACTTGCCTGGGGCAAGTTTCGCACCGGGTCTGTTACTATTGCCGGAACCGATTATATGCCGCCGAATTCCGAGGATCTTCCCTTATTGTTTGAGGCTTTCATTGATGAACTACCACAAATTGTTGACATTTATGACCGCGCCATCCATGTTTTTCTTACCATGGCGAGAAAGCAATTCTTTTATGATGTCAACAAACGCATGGGACGGTTTATGATGAATGGACTCTTACTAAGCGAAGGGTACCCAGCCATCAATCTTCCTGCGAAACGTCAGTTGAAATTTAATAATCTCATGTTGGCGTTTTATCAGACAGGTCAACAGAAACCCATGAACCATTTTTTACGATCATGCCTCGATGAGAGAACGATCAAAATAATGAAAGAAGAGTAATTTTCAGAGGATAATTCAACTTTAGACAGGCGGCTGGGGCCGAAAAAGCCCGGTTGAAAGAAAAATAGGAAGATGTACCCGGATTTCCAAGTGGTCAGCTGTCCTTTTCAGGCCCCCTTGGGTCCTGTGCCGTAAATTTTTCTTCCAAACCGATCCAGCAGGGTGTTTATATTCTGCCTGGGTCCGACGGCAATTACGGTATCGCCTCTGTTGATGCATTCCAGGGAAGAGGGGTTGAAAATTCTGCTGCCGTCCTTTCGCTTGATGGCCACAATAATGATATCAAAATCATTACGGATATTAGAGTCCATCAGGGTTTTACCTGCAAAAGGAGCATTCTCAGGAATTTCAAGCTCCTCAAGGACCAAATCCATCCCGGCGTTGCTGCTGGAAAGTGCTGAGCCGAGAAAATCGGTGATGGTGGGGCGCAGGATGTTCTGAATAATTCGGACGGCAGCGCTGGCATAGGGCGATACGACCTGGTTGGCGCCGGCACGGTAGAGCTTTTTCTCCACACCTTTGCTGCTGGCCCGGGCAAAGATAAAAAGATCTTCATTCACAGCCCTGCCGGTGAGAACGATGAAAACATTGTCTGCATCCCGGTTGACAACGGAGATAAGGCCTTTGGCCTGTTTCAAACCGGCCGCCACAAGATTCTCCTCCTCCATGGCATCCCTTTGCAGACACATGATGCCCGTGTGCCTGCACTGGGCGATGGCTTCGGCATTCTGATCAATGACCACAATGGGAAGACCTCTGCAGTAAAGTTCATCAGCCACAATTTGTCCCACCTGTCCATATCCGCAGATGATATAGTGATCTTTGTAATTGTCTAGTTTTTTTTGCACCTTCCGCCTCCTGTAGTGTGCAATCCAGCTGCCATCCAAAAACATATTGCCGATAAATGCCGCTGTTGCCGCCACAAGACCGAATCCGAACAGGATGAGGACGATAGCGAACAGCTGCCCCTTGCCGGTGAGGTCAAAGGGCGCCACCGTTGTCAGGGTACCAATGGTCAAATAAGTGGCCTCCAGGAAGGCAACCTTCTCCAGCAGCATATATCCGGCCACTCCGAAAATAAAAAGACAGAGAAGCAGAAGCAACAAAACGCCCGCATACCGGCTTTTTCGAGACAATTCTATCTGTGTCATTGGCGTTTGTATCCTGAAGTCGTCATCACATAGCCCGCACGTCGCCTTTCAACTGGTGGTGTTCCATTTTAGTGCTTTGATCAGCTGTTTGCCTAAATTCCTATGGTCGGTTCCAGTAACTTGATGATCGAGTATGAGCCATTCGAAATTGGCATTAAACTGCAGGCAAGTTACATGCGATTGCCTTGTTGCGCCTTTTTTTTACTCTTGCCTTTCAGATTTTCCAGTTCTTTTTGGGCTTTTTCCCGCATCTTTTCATCGTCCAGGGTGTCAAGGGCCCGCTCAAGCTGGCGGGTTGCATTTTGTTCGTCATGCATCCGGGCATAATACACCCCGAGATAATAGTGGGACAGGGCCGGTTTTGACTGTCTGGACATGATTTCGGCCATGTGGTAGTTGGCTTTTTCAAATCCGGGTTTGCCGCTTCCGAGTACATGTTCAAGTCCTCTCTGGGCTGCCGGCAGATTGCCGTTTTGGATCTGGGCAACAGAGCGGTTAAAAATAGCCCAGTCCCCCAGCAGGGGATCATCTGCAATACTGCCCAGAATTGTTATGGCCCGGGTGTATTCACTGTTGCGGATGTAAAGCCGGCCTAATTCCAAAAGAATCATGGGTTCAAACGGATTTTTTGCCAGGGCTGTATTAAGCTGTTCAATCCCCTCATTCATTCGTGTGGTCCGTCCGTACAAAAGGCCCAGGCCATAGTGAAGCGCCACATTGTCAGGATCATTTTGCAGGGCAAGTTCAATTTTAGGGATGTACGTATCCGTGTTGCCGTAAAGTCCGATCACCCGGTATTTGGTCATGTTGAAGTCGAAATTTTTTGGTGGTGCGGGTTTGTCTGCCGGTGGTTTGTGATCTGCTAGAATTCCGGATAAATGGGATACCCTGGTTGTTGTGCCGGGGTGGGTTTTAAAGTAATCGGGTATATTTTCAATTCCCTGGTAGTCAGCCTGTCTGATTTTCAGCAGGCTGTCGAGTATCCCGCTGGGTGAATATCCTGTTTTCTCGAGAAAAAGAACCGCCTTCTGGTCTGCCTCGGTTTCATTTTCCCGGGTATAGGTCAGCATGGCCGACTGCCCGGCAGCCATGGAACCAATGGTCAAGGCCTGACCCGCGTCTGCACCGCCGCCTGCTGCACCCACCAGAATGCCGGCCAGCATCCCGACCAGACTGCCGGTTGCCACTAGCTTAGACCGGTCAATGGACTGGGATACATGCCTGCCTACGGCATGGCCGATTTCATGGGCCAAAATGCCTGCAAGTTCGTCCATATTATCCAGAGACGCAATTAATCCATGGTGCACAAAAATATTGGCAGCCGGTGTGGCAAAGGCATTAAAGGAGTCGTCATTGATTATGAAAAAATCAAAATGAAAGGGCTGGGGCGGCAATGGTTTGACAATGGCATTGCCCACAGTTTCGATCATCTTCTGGGCAACGGGGTCATGAAGAATAACACCTTTATCTTTCATCAATTGCAAATATTCTTTGCCAAGCTTGAGTTCATCGGGAATGGAAATGGCAAAGGTAGCGGCAGGGAACAAAAGCACAATGACCAGAATGAGGCTTACAACCTGTTTAAATCGTCTCATGTATATCAATCGCTTTTTTTTGACGGTTGACGGGTTTGTCAGAGGCTGGCCACATCGATAAATTCAGAATGCTCCATGGCTATTTCAATGCGGAAGATATAGTTACTGATTTTAAAGGAGAGCCTGCGATTTTCCGTGTAAGTGTCGT
>DATFIL010000120.1:0-3064 GCA_035270145.1 Desulfobacter sp.
GGGGCATTCCTTCAGACGTAGGTAGTTGGGGTCCTAGCACAAGAGAGTGCTGGTCTCAATCCCCTCTAATCGGGGCATTCCTTCAGACTTATATCTCCCTCGATATTCCTGAGGGAGAACGGTCGTCTCAATCCCCTCTAATCGGGGCATTCCTTCAGACCCTATGGGGAGAGAAAATTACCCACACAGAAAGTGGGGTCTCAATCCCCTCTAATCGGGGCATTCCTTCAGACATGCATTCTCAATTAACATGTTAAACTCTAGCTCAGTCTCAATCCCCTCTAATCGGGGCATTCCTTCAGACCCTGGGTATAAAATAAACTGAAAATATAGCATGTTGCAAGCCATTTCCGGCTGACCTCCCCAAATTTTGTGTTTGGGAATTTTTCAGGCACTGCAACAAAAACCTCCGTTTTTGATAATATATTAATAAGACTCCAAATATTGTTTTACAGAATCCTCCGCTAATGTCCCCTCACCGGATAGGATTGACGTCCCCCCTGATTCTTACCTAAAATATGCAATTAATTAAAAAATTTTTTTGATATAGTGCTGTTTATATGTTATATTGCCTTCAAATTTAATTAATTTTGGAGGCATAATAAACATGAGAAGATTCCATGTTCATTTTACCGAAAAAAATCTGACCGGCAACGCTGGATTGGTTCATTTTGGTCGCTTTTGTGAAAAGCTTAACCTGTCTAAACTGTTACGTAAACATATTAGCATCGAACGAGGACCTACAGCCCAATATGATGTAGCGGATACGGTTATGATGCTCGCAATAGGCGTGGTCGCCGGTGTTAAACATTTGAGCCATATGGCCATCATCCGCTCCGATGACGTGATCCGCTCGCTGTTCAAGTGGGAACATTTTCCCGATGATACGACAATGGGGCGTATTTTTAAACTGTTTAATCAGAAACACTGCAAAGAGCTTTCTGATGTCGAGGCCGAGCTTCGCAAAAAGGTATGGGACAAAAAGTGGTTCGGCCGGGTGAGATTGGATATGGACTCTTCGGTCAAGGGAGTCTGGGGACATCAAGAGGGTGCGGAAAAAGGCTATAATCCCCGAAAAAAGGGGCAGAGAAGCTATCATCCATTGTTTTGTTTCATCGCGGAAACCAGAGAATGCCTTCATAATTGGTTTCGCTCCGGCGACGCCTATACTGCCAATGGTAGTGTGGAATTTATGAAGGAATGTTTTGCCAGGCTTCCCAAACGGGTCTGGAAAGTCGATGTCCGGGCAGACAGCGGTTTTTTTCATGGCGCGCTCCTGGATTTCATTGAAAGCCAAAAGGGGCAATATACGATCAAGGTGAAGCTGAAGGGACTTGTGTCGCTGCTTGAACAGCAGAAGTGGCATAAAGTCCCCAGAACTCCTGGTTTTGAAAAAACAGAATTCGAGTATAAGTGTAGCGGCTGGAAGAAGAAACGTCGGTTTGTAGCAATTCGCAAGATACGCGAATATACAGAAGAAACGGATAATCAATGCCTTTTCAACAGCCAGAAGGTTGAGTACGAATACTTCTGTTATGTCACCAATATGGATCTGTCGCCGTGGGCCACACACAAATATTACGGCCAGCGGGCAACCAGCGAGAACTGGATTGAGTGGTGCAAAAACCATATGGCCTCCGGAAGCATTTTAACCCAGGATTTTTGGGCGAATTCAGCTATCTTTCAATCATGCATTCTGGCCTACAACTTGATGGTTTGGCTTATGTGGCTCAATCATGAAGAAGGCTTTAAAGAAGAGCCCAATACCATCCGAATGTGGCTGATAGCGGTTCCGGCCCGTCTGATGCATATGAACCGGCAATGGTTTTTAAGGTTGAATCGTAATTATCCATATAAAGAGTTCTGGGAAAAAATCGAGGGCTCAATTCAACAATTGAGCTTTACCTGAGCAAACGGGGCCTTTGAAATGTAGACACAAGAACAGCAAATGGAGAGGTGCGCCCTTACAGCGGTTTTTTGACCTCGGTATGCTTCTGTAAAGAAAAATTGCAGAGGCAATAAGGAAAAAAATCTGGCCTAAACAGTTTTTCATATTTCAAACAGTGTTTACGGTCAGGCTGTAAACTAGGTTCTTTCGTCTTTCAGCAAAGGATTGCAGATTTTAGGTCTTATAATTTCCCACAACTTCCACCCGTTTTCAAGGAGCTGCTCAAATTACGACGGAAAAGTCCTGATCCACCGGGGGCTCCCCAACGCCCGAGTACTCGACTCCGGTAATACATTTTCGGCATGCGGGGTAAAACCGAACCGAGTCCTCTGTGTGATCGATGATGTCATCAATGCGCTGCCGGAGCTTGACCAGTTTCTCGTCGGTGAGATTCGGGCATTCAAACACCGATTTCTGGACCCGAACGCCGAAGCCCTTGAGCTCCTTGACAACCTTGTAGCGTTTCCGGTCGTCCACGATGTCAAAACAAACCAGGTAAAACATGAGGCGCTACTTCTCCGGGAAAAAGTGGGCATAGCCGACATCCGGACTGGAAAGAAACTCCGCAAACCGGCGCACCTGATAATAGATCACCCGTCTGTTGGATGCTTTTATACCAAGCGGCGCATAGAATACCTAGCGGGCCATCATGTTCTCATAGGCGGCAATGAATGTACGGACGGTACGGGGCTTCATCTCCACCGGACGGTTGCGCCGCAGCTCCTCTTCATCCACGGCGTTTTCAGGATCGGCCTTGACCGGCCGGAACACGAAATCGTCGGGCCTGATCATTTTCCTGTTGATCAGGCCCAGAACAAAGCGATCCCCCAGGCGGCACCGGTGCTCTTCCACCAGGTCGCAGGCCAGGGAGGGGCGGCCGTAGGCTATCTCATGGAGACTGCCCATGTAAGGATCCAGCCCGCACACCTTTATGGCGGAAAGCAGCTCATTGGTCAGCATGGTATAGACAAAGGACAGCAGGGCATTGACCGGATCCCGGGGCGGTCTGCGGTTTCTGCCGTTGAAGGAAAACGCTTCGTTCCGGATCATTTCGCCGAATGCCCGGAAGTAGGTGCGCGTGGCGGCCCCCTCGATGCCCCGGATTTCATCGGCTGT
>DATFIL010000121.1:0-4935 GCA_035270145.1 Desulfobacter sp.
CTGGGTTTACCTTTAAAAAATCCCGTAATCGTCGGCAGTTCAGGACTGACGGATACCCCTGAAAAAATAAAGGAATGGGAGAAAAACGGTGCCGGTGCTGTGGTTCTCAAGTCCCTGTTTGAAGAAGAGATTATCTTTGAATACGAGGAGGTGTTAAAGGAGGTACAGAATACCGGATATAACATGGAGCAGTTTGATTACTATGATTTTGTACTCAAAAAAAAGAAGCTGGATGCCTATCTCGCACTGATTGAGGAAGCGAAAAAGGCTGTATCCATCCCTGTCATTGCCAGTGTCAATTGTGTCTATTCTCATGAATGGACGGCCTTTGCCGATAAGATCCAGGATACCGGGGCAGATGCCATCGAGCTTAACATGTTTTTTCTACCTTCGGATATGAACCGGACAAGCCAGGAAATGGAGGAACGGTATCTTAAGGTTATCAATACCCTGACTGCCAGGGTCAGCATCCCGGTATCCGTGAAAATCAGCTATCATTTCTCGAGCCTGGGGCAGATGATCAAAACAATATCGGATACAGGGGTATCAGGCATGGTCCTGTTTAATCGGTTTTTCAACCCGGATATTGATATTGAAAGGCAGGAAATCAAACCCTCTTTCGTATTCAGCGCCCCTTCGGACATTGCTATGCCCCTGCGCTGGATTGCATTGATGTACCAGCGGGTGAATTGTGACCTGGCAGCCTCCACAGGAGTACACGACGGAGATGCTGTCATTAAACAGATCCTTGCCGGGGCCCGGGCCGTACAGGTGGTCTCTGCCCTGTATAAAAACCGCTCGGGAACCATACCGGCCATGCTTGACAGGTTAACTGGCTGGATGGGGGACAAAGGGTATGAGACGCTTTCCGATTTCAGGGGAAAACTCAGCCATGTCAAGGCAGACGATCCTGCGGTGCTGGAACGGGTTCAGTTCATGAAATATTACGCCTGATTGGTTATGCGCCGATAATTGTCACGTTTATTTTTCGGGTTCTGGGCCCGTCAAACTCGCAGAAAAAAAGACTTTGCCAGGTTCCCAGAACCAGTTTTCCATTTTCAAGGGCAACGGTTTCAGACGGCCCGAACAGGCTGACCTTTATATGGGCCGCTGAATTGCCTTCCATATGTTTAAAGTTGTCATCAAAGGGGATCACCTTGTTGATACAGGATAAAATATCCACCGGCACCGCCGGATCTGCATTCTCATTAATGGTCACAGCCCCTGTGGTGTGCATGGAAAAGACATGCACAAGTCCGTTGCGCGTGCCGGACTGCCGGACAATGTCCCGGACCTGATCAGTAATGTCTATCATCTGGGTCCTGGCACCGGTTTTAACTGAAAACTGCATCTATCTATTTAATTCTCCTTGATTCACTTTTAATTGGTGCCTGAACGGCCCCCCGTGTTTGGACGAAAAGTTGCCCAGATGCAAGGCGCATAAAAATTTAGAACCGGGGCATACTCGAGTATGTGAGGATTGTAAATTTTTATGCAACGCCGCAGATGGGTGACTTTTCGTTCAAAGACTTAAGTTACATTTCCAGGGCGGTTTTTACGATGTTGTCCACGGAAAAACCAAACTCTTTGAGTACCGTACCGCCGGGGGCTGATGCGCCGAACCGGTCGATGCTGATGCTCTTGCCCTGGCTGCCGGCATACTTTTCCCATCCCATGGAAATACCGGCTTCAACGGTCAACCGTTTGGTGACCGTGGCAGGAAAAATTCTTTCTTTATATGGCTCTGGTGCTTTTTCAAACAATTCCCAGGAGAGCAGGGAAACCACAGACGCCTTGATATTATGCTCTTTTTCCAAAATCTCTGCGGCGGCCACACTGATGTGAACCTCGGAGCCCGTGGCAATGATCAGCATATCAGGGGTCTTGCCCGCACTTTTTACGGTGTACCCGCCCCATACCATATCTCCGTCTGAATTGGACAGATCCAGGGTGGGCAGTTTCTGCCGGGAAAGAATCAGTGCCGTGGGGCTGTTCAGGGTGCCCAGGGCTTTTTTCCAGGCAAGGGCCGTTTCATTGGCATCTGCCGGACGGATCACGTTAAGGCCGGGAATCGCCCGCAGCGCCGCCACATGCTCCACCGGCTGGTGGGTGGGACCATCTTCGCCCACAGCCACGGAGTCATGGGTAAACACATAGATGATGGGCAGACGCATCAGGGACGCCATCCGGATGGCCGGCCGCATGTAGTCGGAAAATACCAGGAAGGTACCACCAAAAGGCCGGACCCCGCTATGCAGGTACATGCCGCTTATGATGGCGCCCATGGCATGTTCCCGGACGCCGAAACGAATGTTTCTGCCGCCCCACGCTTCTTTCTGGAATTCTTCGGCACAGGTCATGTAGGTTTTGTTGGAAGGTGCAAGGTCGGCAGATCCGCCCACCAGAGCCGGCAGGTTGGGTGCGATGGCGTTGAGTACCTTGCCGGAGGCCGCCCGTGTGGCCACAGGACCGTCCTCGGGCTTAAACACAGGAATATCCTTGTCCCATCCTTTGGTTAAAAATCCTGTGATGGCATCCACAAACAGATTGGCTTCTTCGGGGTACAGGCTTTTAAATTCTGTAAAGGCCTCCTGCCAGATTTTCTCATACTGTTCCCCATATGTAAGTGCCTTGCGCGTATTTTCCATAACTCCATCAGGCACATAAAAATCCTTATCTTCGGGCAATCCGTAGAATTTTTTCACCACCTTGATCTCTTCTTCACCCAGGGGCGCGCCATGGGCATCCGGTGAATCCTGTTTGCTGGGGCTGCCATAGGCAATATGTGTACTTATTTTTATCAATGAGGGCTTGGATACGGCATCTTTGGCTGCCTGAATCGCTTTTTCAATGGCACCAAGGTCATTGCCGTCCGCCACCTCGACCACATGCCAGTTCATGGCACCGAATTTAGCCCGGGTGTTTTCGGTGAATGAGATGCCGGTTTTGCCTTCGATGGTGATTTCATTGTCATCATAAATGAGGATCAAACGCCCAAGTCCCAGATGCCCTGCCAGGGAAACGGCCTCCATAGACACCCCTTCCATGAGATCCCCGTCGCCGCAGATGGCATAGGTGTAATGATCAATCAAAGATTGGTCTTCCTTGTTGAACCGATCCGCCATATGGCGTTCGGCAATGGCCATGCCCACGGCATTGGCCACGCCCTGTCCAAGGGGGCCGGTGGTGGTTTCCACGCCCGGGGTATCACCATACTCGGGATGTCCCGGGGTTTTGGAGCCCCATTGTCTGAAACTTTTTAAGTCATCCAGGGTCAACCCGTAGCCAAACAGATATAAAAGAGCGTACAACAAAGAGGAGGCATGCCCGCCGGACAGAACAAAACGGTCCCGGTCCACCCAGGATGGATTGGCCGGATTCTGTTTTAAAAAATGTTTGAAAACCACATAGGCGGCAGGTGCCAGGCCCATGGGGGCACCGGGGTGCCCTGAATTGGCTTTCTGGACCATGTCCATACACAGCGCGCGGATAGTGTTGACGGTAAGCTGGTCTTGGTTGTTGTTTTCGGCATCAGCCATGGATATTTCTCCTGTAAAAAATTTTAAAATTATAAAGCTCTCATATATTCGGGTTTCAACGGAATCTTTCCGTCCAGGGCCTGGGATATAAGTTCAAGGGTTTTTTCTTTATCCTGGGGCAGGTGCGCCCGTATGGGTACATAATTGGATGCATGGTTGGCGTGAAAAAGACCGTCTGTCAGGTTGGTGGCAGCAATCATAGCCCCAAGTTCGGTGAGCATCTCCTCTGGCCCGGGCAACTGGAATTCCCCTTTTTCATGCTGGTCATGCAGTTCTGTGCCGGGTATGAGCATCAGGCTTAAAGCACCGACAAAGTCCGGGTCCATGGCCGTAAGCACCCTGCCGGTTTCCCGGGCATGGTCCAAAGACCCCTTGCGGCCACCAAGCCCAAGCAACACCGTGACCGAAACCTTGATGCCGGCCTTTTTAAGCTTTTTTCCCATGGTGATCATTTTATCTGCGTCGGCCCCCTTGCGGATGGCCTCAAGCACCTTGTCGTCACCGGATTCAAGGCCCATGTAGGCAATCTTGAGTCCAAGTTTGCGAAGTTGGGCCAGCTCTTCATCGGTTTTCATCTTGATGCTTTTGGTGTTGGCATAAACACCCACCCGCTCCACCCAGGGCAACCGGTCCCGGATTCTTTCAAGGATGGGAACCAGGCGTCGCATGGGAATCACCAGGGCATCCCCGTCACACAGAAACAAGCGGTTCTGTCGACGGCAGTGCTTTCCGGCAAATTCGATATCTTCAAAGATCACATCATCTTCTTTGATGTTGAACCGTTTTCCCCGATATGTCCCGCAAAAGGTACATTTATTGTGGGAACAGCCCAATGTGACCTGGAGCAGTATACTGTTCGCCTCGCTGGGAGGCCTGATGACCATACCTTCGTAGTGCATTGTGTATCCCCTTAAAAATTTAGGCCATTATACTTATCAGGTATAATACAAAAATTCAATAAATAGACACATTAAACACCTTTTTACTATCTCAATTTCCTTTATAAATTTTGGCTTCATCCAGCATTTTTCTTATCATTTTTGCCATTTCGGATTTTACTATCGGCTTCATAAGCAAACCATTTGCCCCGAGTGCCTCAGCATTCTCTTTATTGATCCGTTCACTGAAACCCGTACAGATGATGATCGGTATTTCTGGTCGGATCTGTCTTATCTCATTAGCCAACTGATCTCCTGTCATATTGGGCATGGACATATCAGAAATGACCATATCAAATTTCTCAGGGTTCTCTTTAAATGCTTCCAACGCTTCAATGCTGCTTACCCGAGCAGTGACTGTATAGCCGAGTCGTTCAAGCATCAATTGGATAAGCTGGGTGATGGACGGTTCATCATCTACCAGAAGAATATGCTCATCACCGGTTTGTATTTCTGAT
>DATFIL010000122.1:0-13442 GCA_035270145.1 Desulfobacter sp.
ACCGGAATCGCCCCTTACTTTCTTGGAAAACCCAACCCCGCAATGATGTTCTGGGCCCGGAAAAAAATGGGCGTTCATTCAGCCAATTGCTTTATGGTCGGTGACAGGATGGACACCGATATTATTGGGGGCCTGGAATCAGGAATGACGACCTGTCTCGTTCTGTCAGGCGTGACCACCCAAAAGAACATGAGCCGTTTTCCTTATCAGCCGGATTATATTTTTAATAATTTGGGTGAAATTGATCCTGATGCGATATTGTCTAGACGGGAGCGGGTGGAAAAGGACTTGTAAAGGCCATAATTGGGGGCTCCTGATCGGCCTCCTTTATAAGTTTATCCCTTTAATAAAACTTGATCATCGAGTAAAAGGCAAGGGAAGACTCCTGTGCCTGGATATTTGCCATAAGCACTTTTTACGTCTAAATCATCTGTTTGTTGTGGCTAAATGGTACAAAAATACGATATGTGGTATCCGAATTTCTTATGGCAAATATCCAATCCTGTGCGGATACATGAAGTTAAAATAATGCCTTCTTTATGTTGTTGATTGACTTTCTCCTTGAATTTTGAAAAATATGGGACGGTGTCCATAGCTAGGATCTCGATCGATGTTTTGTATTACCTAATTAAATTTGACACAAGATATTGAGATTCGAGAAATTTGCTATTGGTCGTTTTTATATGAAAGATGTGAGTTTTGAGTGGAGAGTAGTGAGATTTAAAACAAGCTGTTTTCCTCACAACTCACATCTTTCATTGTTTGTTGTGTCCGTCAGGACATGGCTGTTATTAAAAAAATGAAAGGAGAAAAAGAAAAGATGAAGTGCAAATTTTATTTTACGCTGTTTTTTGTATCAATTCTGATTATGTTCGGCGGGCTTGCCGCTGCCGAAGAACAACAGCAATGTTTCCAATCAAGTTTACATCACACCGGTGAAGGAATGCGTTATTGGTATGAGGCCGAGAATGGCTTCATGGCAATCACCGGCATGCCGTATGACAGCCTTGGGTGTAAAAATTGTCATGTAAAAAGTTGTGATGATTGTCACCTCAAAATAACAAAAGAAGGGTGTGTTTATTCAACCGAATTGGCCAGGTCAAAGGAAGTCTGTCTAAAATGCCATGCCCGTGAGAAAGCCACAACCAAGTATGATGAGATGATGGCATGCGAAGGCGTTCATGCAGAAAACAACATGGACTGTATGGATTGTCATAGCAAAAGAGAGGTTCACGGAGATGGAAACGTCTACAGCAGTATGAGACAAGACGGAGCAATGGATACGGCTTGCACAAACTGTCACACGGAAGACGCGGAAGAATATCCCGCGCTTCCTGACACCAGGTCTCATACTGTCCATAAAGGCAAATTGGAATGCAACGCTTGTCATGTACAAAATTCCATGACATGTTATAATTGTCACTTCGGCGTACTTGCCAAGACAAAATCCAAGCCCAAAAGCTTTGCAATGAAAGTCAAAGACTTTTTGATTTTAGTAAAATTTAAAGGAAAAGTCACAAGCGGAACCATTCAAACCTTAGTTGGAAAAAACAACGAACCGTTTGTCTCTTACGTTCCTTATTTGACCCATTCAATTATGAGTGAAGGAAGAAAGTGTGAGCAATGCCACGCCACGGAAGCGGTCAAAACGCTTGCTTCATCCCAAAGGTTTTCCACGGCCGTATTTAAGGACGACAAACTCGAATTTTACAAGGGGATCATTCCTGTCGTTCCGGAGCTTTTGGATTGGCCATTTTTGGAAAAGAAAGGGGATCAGTGGGTTCCTTTTGAACCAAAGGAAAAACCTCTCTCCCAGATGGCGCTTTATGCAGAACCCTTCACACAGGACGATTTGAAAAAATTGGCAGTTGAATACACATACGAAGAATAGCGGATACATTCAAAAAGGATATTGTTCCGGTATGGGATGGCGGGGCATACTTCGCTCTCACATCCCATTACCGGAACCCAATGACTCTTACTCGATAATCCAGTTTTTAGGGAATTTGTTCAAATTCAAGGCGGAAATAATTTTTAACCGGATGAATATACAACATATTTTGAGGATTAAAAATTTTTTCCAACGCCGAAATTGGGCAAATTAACAAAAACTGGATCATCGCGTCTTAGAACATGCCGCCGTTGACTGAGATCACCTGGCCGGTAACGTAGGATGCGTCATCTGAACACAAGAATTTAACCACCTGTGCCACCTCCTCGGGCCGGCCCATCCGCCCCATGGGAATCATGGTTTTGACATTGGTCATAGGCAAATCCTTGGTCATATCGGTTTCAATGAGTCCTGGTGCCACAACATTGATTCGGATGCCAAGCCGTGCCACTTCGGATGCAATGCTGCGGCTGGCACCGATAAGTCCGGCTTTGGCCGCACTGTAATTGGCCTGTCCCCGGTTGCCTGTCAGGCCGGATAAAGATGCGATGGAGACAACAGCCCCCCGTTTTTGACGAACCATTTTTTTCAGGATCGGTTTTGTTATATTGTAAAATCCGTCAAGGCTGGTTCGGATCACCTTGTCCCAGCTTTCTTCCTTCATCATGATGAACAGGCCGTCATCCACAATCCCTGCATTGTTTACCAGCACATCAACGGTTTCGCACCGGCCCACGATATTATCAATTGCGGCTTTGGACTGTTCCCTGTCCGCCACATCAAACTGAATGATCTCTCCTCTGGAACCGGCGGCCTGGACCTGTTCAAGTGTCTGGACGGCAGCGGCTTTGTCCGAGTGGTAATTTATAAAGGTATAATATCCCTGTGTTGCAAGTTCAGAGGCGATGGCCCGACCAATACCCCGGCTTGCCCCTGTAATGACGGCGGTTTTTGTATTTATTTTCTGGGACATGGAAAGATTATCCTAATGTATGATGATTGTCTTTGGGATTCATTCTGAATCCTGTATTTTATCCTGAACCTTGATCATCGAGTAAACAGCTTTTATTAAGCTGAAAAGATAAAACTATACCGGCTTTTTATATCAGTGTAAAGTTACAAAAAATTGCCCTGATACATAATCATCGTGCCTTTCTCATCATTTTTAGTTGTTTTCTTTTATTTAATTTTGTAAAATAACAAGCATCAACTGATTTTAATTCCATTCAACAAAATAATTCAAGAGGTCTTCATGTATCGAAAGTCAATTTTTATTTTTATGGTAGTACTCTCTTTTTTTCTAAACTGCGCTATGTTTTCGCCTAAAAATTTCTATTACGTTGTATTTGAAGAAAATCCCAATGTTAAAAATACTAAGATTTATTCAAAAGGCATAGAAATCGGAAAAATTCTGGATCAAGACCTTAGTAAAGCGAATAAACTGATTTTAACAATAGCCATAAACAGCGATTATAAAGATTTAATTAAATCCGACACACTTTTTTATGCCGATGATAATTCTCTTTTACTTCAAGTGTCAGATACAGATACCCAGGCCCTACCCGAAAAATCATTTATTCTGGGATTTGCTTCGCAAACAAAACTTGTCTGGTTTAAAGCAAAAAATACGCTGAATGACTTTTCAAAGGCAGCGCAAGAAAAAATCCAAAAAATAATAGAATCCTTCAAATAAGGAGGATATTTATCATGAGCAGGTCTATTAATAAAATTATGGATTTAGGTTTATTTAGGAATGAGTCTGAAATAACTTAACTTGGGAGCGCGGGCGTCTCGCCCGCGCTCCCGGATATAGCAAAATGGGCAAGTTATTTAAGACCCGTTCCTTAGTTTCCAGCGCCGGTGTTTAGCAGGCAGGAAAACGCGCCTTAAAATCCTAAGTCATATTTGGACGGTTTTACTCGATCTCGATCATCAAGTTTTAATTTTATCCCGAGCCTTACTTCAGAAACCCCCGAATGATTTTATCCACGGCTTCATCGTACGTGAGCCCTAAACTCATCAGTTTGATCAGTTGATCATTGGCTATTTTTCCGATAGACGCTTCATGGGTTAGCTCTGCGTCCGGGTGCAGAGCCCGCAGGGCCGGTACGGTCTCATTCACGCCGTTGTCCATAATGATGGCGTCACATTCGATATGACCAAAGCTTTTGGCCCTTGCCTCCACGTTGGCGTAAAAATCCTGTTTAGAGTCCTCCTTAATCACGGATCGAGATACCAGGTTCGTCTTACTGTTATCACCCTTGAGAACAATATTGTTTTCCGAAACAGCGGTCTGATGTCCTTCCGTCAAGATACGCTCGGTAACAATAAGGGCGCTGCCCGCGCCCAGTTCCGCTTCATTGACCCGCTTTGCCTCGTCCACGCCGCCGATCTGGGTCAGTTCCATTTCGACCACGGCATTTTCATCCAGATATACCCGTGTGGTGGGATTCAGAGTTCGTTTGCCTTTTCCCTCACCTGTGGCAACGTGTTTTTCCTGGTAGCGGATCTTGGCGTTTTTACCCACCCGGAATTCATGGATGCCTTCGTGGCCTTCATTCCCGCTGCCTGCGCAGTGAATGCCGCATCCGGCAACGATGGTGACATCGGCACCTTCCCCGATGATAAAGGTGTTGTATACCACGTCATGAAGACCGGCTTGGCTGAGGATCACCGGGATGTGTACCGATTCATTGATTACGCCCGGTTTGACGGTCACCACAATACCGGTGCCCTCTTCATTGGACTCAATATTGATATTGTCCGACACCTCACGTGATAAAAGTTTTCCGTTTTTTCGGATATTGAATGGACCTTTGGGGATTTCATCCAGATCCGCCACCGCTTTTAATAATTCCTTATCTATAGCATTGAGCATCGATCTCTCCTTCACATAAATCTGTGTACGTGCAAACACTTAAGTCGTTTAGCATCGGCTTGGCGCCCTCCAGATCACCGGTATAAGCAATCTGCCCTTCCTTTATGAGCAGCAGACAATCTGCCGCTTCAAGAAACGCTTTGTTATGACTGACGACAATGGTTGTTGTTTCGTAGTCCGTGATTTGTCGTTTTATCAGTTGAACCATGGGATCTATGGTCCAAAGATCTATGCCCGTGTCGGGTTCATCATATATCGCCAGGCCCGGATTCCGGGCAATGGTGGTGGCAAGTTCGATCTTTTTTATTTCGCCGCCGGAAAGTTTGGAATCCACAGGCTTGTCAAGAAAATCCAGGGAGCAGAAACCCACCCGGGCCAGGATATCCATTAGTGTTCCTTCCTCATCGGTGCCGGCGGCAATGGCCAGAAGATCCCTGAACGTCACCCCCTTAAATCGAGCCGAATGCTGAAATCCATAGGCGATCCCTTGTCTGGCCCGATCGGTGATGGTCATGTCTGTGATTTCTTTGCCATTGTATATGATTTTGCCACGGGTGGCTTTGTTAATCCCCATGATAATTTTGGCCAGGGTGGTTTTTCCGCTGCCGTTGGGGCCGGTAATGCCGTAAAACTTACCTTTTTCAAAGGTGAAATTGATGTTGTTAAGAATCTTTTTTTCGGCGAGTCCGTTTTCCGCATCTTCGTCGGGTACGGTAAAATATATCTCTTTAAGCTCCAGCATTTTTTTTCCTCTCTTGTTGATGATTGATTAAAAGCGAATGCGTGATTAACTTTGTTAATCTGTTTTACGCATGGTATAATTCAAAAATAATGCCGAAATTATTAAAAAATAAGGGCTTTAATTTTGCTTGTTATATTTTGGATTTCAATAGTTTTGTATGCAATTGTCCGGTCGTTCACACCAGCAAGTTGCGCCTACTTCATGAGTTGTCAAACAAAAACTTGATTATCAAGTGATAATTATAACATTTTTTCGGCACATCAAGAACGGATAAAAGTTCATATGGCTTACAGCCTAATGTTAACCCACCAAGTTTTTATTGACAAGGTTAAAGCTGGGGGATTAAACTGACCATGTTGCGCAAAATCTTTGCGAGCATTTCCAGAACGATGTCCAAAAAGACAGCACAAAAAGAGTCGAATCCCTGTTTCAAAACTTAAAAAAGGAGGGTGGAATGGACAGAAGAAAATTTCTAAAACTTTCAGCTGGTGCGGGTGGACTTGCGCTGTTGCAGATGGTCGGTGTCAGCTGTGCAGGATCTGGAGACGGCACGATAAAACTGCCGTCATTGCCCTACAAAGCCGATGCTCTTGAACCGTATATTTCGGAAGAAACAATTCGTTTTCATTACGGGAAGCACCATTCCGGGTATGTAAAAAAAGTGAACCGGATGATTAAAGGAACCGCCTACGCCAACTTGGGCCTTGGGGCTATTATTCAAAAAACGCGCGGCAGCGCCGGGGAGATTGGTATTTTCAATAATGCCGCCCAGGTCTTCAACCACACCTTTTACTGGAACAGCATGAAACCGGGCGGCGGCGGTGCGCCTACCGGTATCATTGCCGAAAAAATCGAAGCGGACTTCGGCAGTTATGACGCATTCAAAAAAGCCTTTACATCTGCAGCGCTCTCCCAGTTCGGCAGCGGATGGGCATGGCTGGTCAAAGACGGTGATGCGCTGAAAATTATCAAAACCGCAAATGCCGATACACCAATTGCTGAGGGCCTGATACCGCTTCTTACCGTTGACGTATGGGAACATGCATATTATCTGGATTATCAGAACCGGAGAGCGGAATATGTCGACGCATATCTGGAATATCTGGTCAACTGGGAGTTTGCAGAAACCAACCTGGCCGGATAGAAGATAGATTAAACGGCCTGTAATTTACAGGCGATTGCCCGGAAAATTAATTGAACTATGGTTTTAACATTGGTTTTGACAGAAATTGTCGTATAACTTTTTTATATATCAAGCGAGGTAAACACAATGGATAAGAATGAACTGTGCAAAAAAATAGAACAGATATATCCGGAAATCGGAGAGTGCGGAATTGATGTCAACGTTTCATATGATGATGATAACGCGCGCTGGAAAGTGCATTTGAAAAAAGATAACAAGTCGCTGGATCATTTTCTGGAGCCCGGTGATGCTGAACTCTGCATAGAAGGTAAGCAATGCGTAAGCCTTGGCATTGAAATCAGGCAGCTCAAGGATAATATCGGAAAATAAAAATTTCAATGGCCCGGAGAGTTCGAGCCTTGTCCGGGCCTTTCCGTGGTAGATAACTTTCTTCTTTTTCAGGATATGCAAGCCGCCTGAATCCTAACATTTCGTTGTAAATCATTGGTCCGGGAAAACTCAGGCGGTGCATAATCTTTCCATTTTTTTGTTCAGTCAACGATGATCACGGGGATGTTCAAGGCATGCATTACCCGCGAAGCGTTGCTGCCGATAAAAAATTCTTTCAGGCCCGAAGTCGAACTTCGCCCCATGGCAACAGTATTGTATTTTCCTTTTTGTACCTCGTGTATAATGTCATCGGAAATCTTTTTGCCTTGGGGCTGAGCTTTTATATGAACCTTATCTTTGGCAAATCCGGCATCAATTAATTTATACCTTGCGGCTTCAAGGGTATCCCGCATCATTTTCTCGCGCTTTTCCTCCATCCGGCAGAAAGAATTGCGTTCTTTTTCAAAATAGGGTGTGAGACTGGGGCTGTTGAGCCCACAGGCTGCCGCAGTATCCGGCACTACATGAAACAGTGTGACCTCATCATCCTTGTTCAGGTTTTCCGCAACATAAGTAACGGTATTTTGGGCGCATTCAGATTCGTCAAAGGGAATCAGGATTTTGGCAGTCATGATCATTTCTCCTTTTTATTTTTAGAATTCCTCGAAGGTCTCATAAGTTTTAAAAAAAATGTGACATTTGAAATGTAATGGGAGCATTTTAGTGCTTTTTGATACTCGATGATCAAGTTTTTGTTAATTTGCCCAACTTCGGCGTTGGAAAAAATTTTTAATCCTCAAAATATGTCGTATATTCCTCCGGTTAAAAATTGTTTCCGCCTTGAATTTGAACAAATTCCCTAAAAACTTGATGATCGAGTGATACTTTGAACAAGCAAATTCAAAAGGCCCAAAATACTCGATTCTAAGTTATCAGACCCTGCTGTTTTTGCGCAATGCTTTTTTCAAAAAAGATTACTTGGCTTATGTTTTCGATGGCCCTTATCTTTATTCGGGAAGAAGAAAATAGCGGTTGTTGCTTTCCTTGACCGTTACCCGGGGAATGGGCTTGATGAATTGCTGGCGAAGACTATAGGTGTAGGCCCCCTGGGCCGGAATCATGAGGATGTCATTCTCTTTGATAGCTGAACCGAAATAGCCATATCCCCAGACATCGTGGGGGGTGCAAAGGGAACCTAAAATATGGCATTTTTTTTCGGATAGGCCGGGCCGGGTTAAATTAAGCACCGGGCAGTAATCGGTTTCATATCGTTCCCAGCCCACAGTGTTTCCCCCGGCATCGGTGATGACCAGGTCTTTATCCTTGCAGTCTACAACCTGGATGAGGATGTGCATGACATCATTGCAGATCCAGCGGCCCGGCTCAAAACAGATCCGGCATTCTATCAAAGGCAGAATGTGTTCTTTAATGGCATTTGACAGTTCTTTTGCAAACAGATCAATGGAGACACCCGGGTTGATACTATAGTCCTGGGGTACATCTGTTAAAAGCCACTCCCCCTGGGCAGGCCAGAAGCCGCCGCCGATATCAATGAATTTGACTGTATCCAGGAACTGCTTTGGCATGGTGGAAAGGATTTGTCCCAGTTTTTTGATAAATGCTGTCTGTCTGTCCGGTTTTAGATTCCAGGAGGAGTGGAACTGCAGTCCCTGGAAATCCAGCCGGCCAAATGCCTGAATTTCTTTGAACGCAGATAACAGGTTTTCCGGCAGCACACCGAATTTGCGCCACAGGCCTTCGGGATTATTGTTCAGCCTGAGCCCTACGGGCATTCGCATCTGTTTTTCTCCAAGCACTGATGCCAGTCGTCTTGCCTCTCCAATACTGTCCAGAAGAATTATCACCCGGTCCGGATACCGGGCAGCAAGAGTCAGTTCCTGGATGGTTTTGCCCGGCCCGCTGAAAATAATGGATGACGCACCCAGTTCCAGGGCCACTGATAATTCCACACCGCTGGATACATCCAGTCCGAATCCGTGTTTGAGCAGATGTCCGGAAAGATGGGGCAGGTTGTTGCTTTTTATGGCGTAAAAAAAGGCGGTTTCCGGTAGACGGTGGCTGAATGCCGCTCTGAATTGGGCCGCTTTTCTTGCCAGGACATCGGTTTCCAGGACATACAGGGGAGACCCAAATACCTTGGCCATATCCAGGTACATCCCCTTGTTTTTTAAGTACGGGGTTATAAACTTAATTATTTTTTCTCTGGACAGAAGGGAATCTGTTCCTGTCATCTGTGTATTGGCTGTGAGCATGCCTAATCCATTTCAATGTCGATACGTTGGGCGAGCAAAAGACATTCTGTCTCGAAAAATCTGCGTCTGTTCGGTTCTATGATCATGTGCCCTAAAAGCCATGAATCATAATCCTGGGGCGGCATGGTGACCCTATGCCCCGGGGGGTGGATCAAGTGTATTTTTTTTATCCGTTTGTCGTTTTTCACGGCGGTCGTGTTGATGCGTTTTAATACCCCATTTTTACGGGCATGTATACGGAATGCCACCAGGGGCGTGTACGGCCCTTTTTTTTCATTTTTCCAGGCAAAGCCTTCCGCCGCATCCAGGGTCAGTCCAAGTATGTCGATATTACCCGCTTCCTTAAGCAAAAAAGGCAGGCAGTCTCCACCGGGCCGCGGGGTCATCTCTATGAGTACGGGTTGTTTGTTTTTCAGGATAAAATCCACCATGCAGACGCCTGTCTCGATGCCCAATGCCCTGGCTGCTCTGTGGAACAGGTCTGAAAGTATTTCATTGGAAGGCATTATTTCATCATTATCGTTGTCCGGGCAGATCGCATACCCTGAAATGGTGCCGAAGGGCAGGCTGTCCACTTTTATTTTCCGGGTTTTGCGTAGGATAACGGCCCGGTCTTTTTCCATGAGAAAATCACAGGAAAATTCAGGACCGGCCACCCACTCCTCGGCCAGCATCTGGAATGTGCCGGCATCCGTGGGCTTAAACAATGGATTAGCGGTCCGTGCAGCAAGCCCGTCTGCCACCGCATTGAACGCGGTATCACACTGCCTTCGGGTTACGCATTTGAATACAAGTTCACTGCCGGAACCGCAAAAAGGTTTGAGGACAATGCCTGCCGGTACCTGGTTCAGGAAGTTCAATACCTCAATTTTGGTGTTGAGCGGGCAGGTTTGGGGACAAGGGATCTTGTTTTGCCTCCACAACTGTTTTGAAATAAATTTATCCCTGCAGTGCCGGACCGCTCCAAGATCGGGGTAGGGCAGTCCCATCTTTTCTGCCAATATGGATGTGGTCTCCATGGATTCGCAATCAAAGCAGGCAATGCCGGAAAGGCTAACCTCGAAGGTCTTTTTGTGGTGGTTTAATGCCTGAATTGCGGCGTCAATATCGCAGATGGGGCATAAAATTTCTTCTCCGCTGTCCGGACAGGGCTCGGTCGCATTCTGACGAACCTTTGGTTCTGTCAGAAAAAGTGCCTGTCCGGGACGGATCTTTCTGATCCATTCAATGTAGTCGGATGTGGTGCCTACCACCAGCACCTGATTTTTTTGAGGTTCAGACTGCTTTTCGCCCATAATGACTTCCATGGGAAACAGCCGTGCCTGGTTGGGTGTGAATCTCATATGACGGTCTGGGGCTTAAGCGAAACCGTTCTTTCCAGTTAAAACTGCCGCACAGAAAATCCACGGCTTCCATCCGATTGTGGCATGCCCATTCCAGGTGGTGCAGGTTGATCACCTTGGCAATACCGGCAAAATCCGGGTGGGTGCCCCCGGCGACAACCGTGTATGTGTTGTTGAAAACGGCGCCCATGTCTACGGCTGCAATTTTTCCATCCACAATGGCGGCGGTGACCCTGAGCATGCCCATATCCCGCAGATACGCCGCAAAGCGCTCAAAAGATCTATAAAACCGTGCATCGCTGAAGTAAGAATCCGATGTAAAGGCTGTCATGTTCAAACGGAACATTTCGGCTATATCCGGCAGATGATTGTACCGCCAGGTCAGGTGATGCGCTTCAAATTTTTTTACGTCTGCCTTGAGTTTTTTTCTGGTTTTTCCGGGAAATGCCGGCCAGAAATTGTCCATGGAAAAATCATAAATCCGGGGATAAAACAGGTATCCGGTTTCATCCGGTTTCACCTGTTCCAGGCTGTCCAGCAACGGGCTCCGGCGCAGGTATCTTAAGTTTAAAGGGCCTGGTACACAATCGCATAAAGCGTTGAACACTTCCGGGGATTCGGCTATGATCCGGTTTTGCTCCAACCAGGTTTTACCTTTCCAGGTTTCGCCGGGAAAGAATACGTATTCGCCGGTCTCTTCAACCAGACTTAATGGAAGAAACCCCACAACCCGGCCCTTGTCTTCGATGAGGTGGAAGCTCAAAGGTCTTTTGAAAGCGGCGTTAAAACATTGTCTGACGGCCCAAAGATCAAATATGTCCTGGACCGGCCAGTATTTTTCCCAGGCCTGTCGGCAAGATTCCGGATCTGTAATTATAATGGATTTCATCGTTATCAATCTAGTGCCGGTAAGTGACGTTAAACCGGGAAGTTTTCCCGCCGAAATAGTTCTGGGAAAATTCCCGGACCACTTCAGGGTCATAGACCTTGCATGAAAAAACATCCAGATAGGTGGCATTGCTCTGGTTGGCAAAATGGGCGGATATCAATGAGGTTTCAATGAGCTGGACCATTGAAAATCCGGCAACCTTTTCATCCTCACCAAAATGAATCACCTGGGTTTCGCCGAAGCGCTTCATTTCAATTAGGTCACACAGTTCCACAACAAAACGTTTAATCAGTTCCGCATCTCTGATTTTTTCAGGATCGCAGTCATAGATGTCGATGGCGGAGGCAATGCCCCATACATCAGGGGCAGTGTCAATTTTGATTATTTTTGCAGCGGTCATTGTTTTTCTCCTTTAAATTAAAATGTGGCCTACCATTTGTCTTTGGCGTCGGTCTGGCGTTTGGATTGTTTGTTCATTTTTTTTCGGCGTTTCTGGTCTTCCTGCTTATCTTCCCAGTCATAATCTTCATCGTAGCTCTCTTTGAATCTTGGGCTCTTGCCTTTGTTCCGGCTGAACTTTTCCCTGGTCATGACTTCCTTTCCTTTTTGATTTTGGCCGGCTGTTTTGGCCGGGGATTTAATTTCTGCATTCCTGCACCTCTACAGCAATCTGTGTGCCAATTTTATTAAAAAAATAAAAATCAATGAATTCGAATCGTTAACGTTTTTTATGTAATCCATCTACTGATTATTTCAGAAAATATATACTGAAATATTAAAATAGCTGGGTTTTATAGATAAAGCGGTATTTTTTTACCGAATTTTAATATGGATTGTTATGATATATCGAAATTTAAAATTAATTATAAAATTATATTGCTTGTTTTTATACGTTTTTATATACTTCGGCACATTATAGGGAACAGTAATGATTTACCGAAATTTGGATGCGTTTTTATGCTGATTCGATTGGCATGTGCCATTAAAGAGACAAAAATACGCACTGCGCTTGCGAACAGGCTGGCGGAGCAGGATGTTCAGCTCCAGTTTTTTAAACCCAGTACCCTCTCCTGGCAAGCCCTTGCCAGAAGCTGCGCCGACGTGTTTATTGTCAGCAGTCCGACAATTCCCAAGCCGGTTGAATCAAGCATTTCCCTGCTCAATGAACTGCCCGAAGCGCCCATGACCATCGTGCTGCATAATCGGGAGTCCTCGGAAGAACATGCCAATCTTCTGGCCGCCGGTGTTGATGTGGTGCTTTATTCCGGTATCCCCATGGACAGCCTTTTAGAAGCCCTTGAAACCACGTTGGAATCACGCCGTCAATTCTATTATGCGGAACGGTTTGACCGGCGGGGACGTTTTTTGCCCCGGCTTAACGATTTTGCCTCCAACAGTAGGGATATGCAGGTGTTTCTGGATGAAACCCGGCAGGTGGTGTCCAGTGACGCCACCATACTGCTGCTTGGTGAGACAGGCGTGGGTAAGGAACATCTGTCCAAGGCCATCCATGCAGACAGCCACAGATCCACAGGTCCTTTCATTGCCATCAATATGGCAGCCATTCCGGAACAGCTGATGGAAAGCGAGCTGTTCGGGCATGAGCAGGGGGCCTTTACCGGGGCGGTGCGCTCCCGGCGGGGCGCATTTGAACTTGCCCATGGCGGCACTATTTTTCTGGATGAAATCGGCGAGATGCCCCTGCAGATGCAGACCAAATTGCTCCGGGTACTGCAGGAACTCGAATTTACACCGGTGGGCGGTGAAAAACCGGTATGGGTGGATGTCCGGGTGATTGCGGCCACCAACAAAGATCTTGAATACGAAGTTGAAAAGGGGACTTTTCGAAAAGACCTTTATTACCGGCTCGGGGTGATTTCATTAACGCTTCCCCCCTTGAGAAAGCGTAAAGA
>DATFIL010000123.1:0-2073 GCA_035270145.1 Desulfobacter sp.
ACCAGGGGCTTGTTTCTTGACATTATAGAACACTGTGTCGATGAAAAAGTACCGGACAGCCTGTGGCGATCCGGGCGACATCTTTACCCGCAAAACAGCTTTACTCCCAGGCAACATTGCACACACAGTATAACAGCCCCGGGGTGATCTTATCTATCAACACCCAGACGCAACCCACAACGAAATATGAAATCAATTCAATAGGTTCTTTTGATTTTCATATAAAAATCAATGTAGTGTTCTGCCTTGACAAATCCGGGTTCATAGCCATTATGTATTAAAAAATATAGAATTTAGGAGTATTATATGCTGTTCAGACTCTTTTTGTGTTTTACCCTGATTCCGGTGGTTGAATTATATATTCTTATCCATCTCGGCGGTATTATCGGCGGCTTAAACACCGTGATATTGGTCATTATAACGGGATTTCTCGGTGCCTACCTCGCCCGGATGGAAGGGTTGAATACCATGATGAAGGTTCGCCGGAATTTAGACCAGGGACTTATGCCGGCCGAAGACCTCGTGGATGCCTTTATCATCCTCATTGCCGGATTAGTGCTCATTACACCCGGGCTTTTAACGGATACGGCAGGGCTTTTGCTGCTATGGCCTCCTACCCGAAACAAATTTAAACGCGTTTTACGAAAAAAGTTTGACGACATGGCGGCCAACGGCAGCATTAACATCACCCGGTTTCATTGAACCGGACAGGTAGCCTGCACTTAATGGGAATAAAAAAACGCATCCTTGAAATGGTTCAAAAAAGGGAAAGCGATTTACCCACGCTGCCGGCTGTTGTCGATAACCTGATCCGGGCCTCTTCTGACAAAAAAACCACCACAGAAACGTTAGCACAAATCATTTCATATGACATAGGCATGACCAATAAACTGCTCAAGCTTGCCAATTCCGTTTATTATGCCCAAAAAAATAAAGTGGAAACCGTTAAACGGGCCATTTCCGTTATCGGATTTGATGAAATCATCGGCATTGCATTAGGCATGGGGATCTTATCCAGTGTATCAGGAATTTCAGGCCTAAGCCTTGATATGAAAGCCTTGTGGATACACGGTATCGGCGTGGCCACAGCCTCAAAGCAGTTGGCAAAACAGACCAATCCGGGCATTGCCGGAAAGATCTTTGTCCCGGCCCTGCTCCATGATATGGGCAAGGTAATTTTCTCGATCTATTTTAAAAAAGAATACAACGAAGTCCGGCAGTATGCGCTGGAAAACAAGCGGCCCCTGTATTTCAGCGAAAACAGTATGTTTAAGCTGGATCATGCAACATTATCGGCCCTTTTAATGACACGATGGAATTTTCCTGCATCCATCATTCTGCCCTGCAGGTTTCATCATGCCCCGGAATCTGCGCCGGTCAAATATCGCCATCAGGCGTTGATTATCAATCTTGCAGACTATCTTACACAGAAAGCCCAATTAGGTCATTCCGGCAATCCGGTTCCTGTTACCATTAAAAATGCACCCCAAAAAATTGGCATTAATGAATCTGCAATGATGCAGATCATAGAATTTTTAAAGGCCCAGGAACCGCAGATCAAGGAATTCTTCAAAATTACCACAGCTCTTGGTTGATCATTGCGCACTTTATTATCTGATGATCGAGTATTAGCAGATCTTTATCAAAGATCTTTAATCAACCGTTCGCCATTACATGCCCGGGCGGCCCTGTCAAACCCATCAAGGCTGTCCTCTAAAGCCTGGGTCAAGAGGGTACCGGCCGTATACGCATGTGAATCTCCCTGATGCTCTACGGCATAAAGCACATCCATGATACTCATACACTCAATATCCATGGCCCGCGTGTAGCCGGTTGTATTGCCTTCAAGATTAACTGAATACAAAATGCCTGCATCCATCAAAATCCCAAGAAGATAATGCACAATGGTTAAGGGCAGATTCAGTTCCCTTGCAATACGATGATTTGTGGCAGCAGCCCTGTAAAGCACCCGGATGGCCTTGGTCCGAAATTGCGCAAATGAAAAGGATATCATCGGCTTCATTTGCGGTTCAACCATGCCTCCAGGCGTTTTAAACCGTCCTGGGTGGAAAT
>DATFIL010000124.1:0-2919 GCA_035270145.1 Desulfobacter sp.
GTGCCGGACATGGTGGCAGCCGGTCTAACTGTGGGCCTTGGCACGGACGGATGCGCGTCCAACAACGACCAGGATATGTTTTCTGAAATGGATACCGCAGCCAAACTACATAAGGCTGTGCACCTGGATCCCTGCGTCATGGATGCCCGTACCTGCCTGAAAATGGCCACCATTGACGGAGCAAAAGCCCTGGGACTGGGCGATGTCACGGGCTCCATACACCCAGGGAAGGCTGCGGACATCATTGTGGTGGACACAACCGGTCTTCACATGACCCCCATGCATGACCCCTACTCAGGTCTGGTATATGCAGCAAGGGCTTCGGATGTCTTCTGGGTGATGGTAGGCGGCAAGGTGCGCTTAAAAAAAAGTCCGCCTGTCAATCCCTTGGGGACAGACAGGCGGGCCGGATAATATAGAGAAGCAGAATCAGGTTCAATATAAGCACATCAGCATCAGTATCAACTATTATCCCAAAATTCACCGCTTCTATATTATCGGAAGATGTTCAAGTCAATAAAAAAATTGTGAATGATTTAAAAAAATTTAATTGCTCAATCCTGATAAGATTTCAGAGCGCTTGAGCAAGCCTATTTTGACCATGTGCCTAACTCAATTGGTGACCCACCGGGTGACCAATTCAAATATAAATTGACCTTTCAGAAATTTGTATTATTATTAAGCTATTAATCAAGCATTTCACTTGTAAAGGAGGGATGCGGTATGGGAAAAAAACTTAAGGCGTGTAAGGCGTGTAAAAAGAAAAAACTTCATTTGCGTAAACCATCTGATGCATCGAAGGCATTTGTCTGTAAAAATTGTGGCGCATCATCAACTGAAGCCAAGATGGTTTGCAAACCGGTAATGAAAGAATTGATGTATTCATGCCAAAAATGCAAACGATTATCAAATAAACCCAAACGGTTGTGCAAGCCTGATAAAATCGATTAATTCTATTTTTATAAGTTTTTAAATGAATATATTGATCGTAGCTTCTGAAAACGGTGGGCTCAATGGCGGTAAAGTCGGCGGAATCGGCGATGTCGTTCGAGATATTTCCCCTGAAATTGCAAAGCAAGGCTCAAACGTTACGGTTGTCACCCCGTCCTATGGTTTTTTCCATCAGCAGGCAGGCGCTCACTGGATAGATTCCGTAACGGTTTCGTTTTTCGGATTCAACCACAAGGCTGAAATCTATCAAGTCCCGGGCAACACTCCCCACCCCGATGTTAAACACGTTGTCATAGATCACCCCATTTTCACTTCTTACGATCCTGTCCGCGGGTATCATCAAATCTATGTCGATGATCCACCGGACAAGCCATTTGCAACAGATGCCACAAAATTCGCCCTTTTCGGCCTGACCGTTGCAGAAGGCTTGAAAAAAAAGATCTTCGGGGATCTTGACTGTATCCATCTTCATGACTGGCATGCAGCCTTTGTCTTGATTTTGCGCCAATTTCATCCGGATTACCAGGTACTTCGAAACATTAGAACCGTTCACACCATCCATAACCTTTCACTTCAAGGGGTACGGCCGTTTCGATGGAATGCGTCTTCTTTGGAAGCCTGGTACCATAACCTCCCCTATGAATGGGCTGATATTGCCGATCCCCGATGGCCGGAGTGTATCAATCTGATGGCTGCCGGCATCCGGTTATCCGATGCCGTTCATACGGTTTCACCTTCTTATGCCGAAGAAATTCTCAAGCCCACGGACAAACCCCGCTACTATGGCGGTGAGGGGCTTGAGGGAGACATTCGGTCTGCCCAAAAAGAGGGGCGACTTGTTGGGATTTTGAATGGATGTGCGTATTCGCAAAACCGGGTAACGGCCAAGCTTGATTTTCCTGAGTTGTTGAAACTTTTTAAAGAAAAGATTCTGAATTGGACGGGAAAACGGGATACGGTCTCAACCGATCTTTTTGTGGCGCATGCCCGTTTGACGACTCTTGGTTCTAAAGCCGGCAGACCACAAATAATCATCACGAGCGTTTCCAGGGTTGTGGAACAAAAAATGCTTCTGATGCGGGCATCCGGTTCGCGTGGCGTTTCCGCTCTTGAAGGCATCCTGAAGGAACTCGGCGAAGAAGGGATTTACATCCTGCTGGGAACAGGAGACAGGCAATACGAAAAATTTCTGACCGAAATGAGTTCCCGATTTGACAACTTTATTTTTTTAAATGGATATTCAGAGGATTGTGCCAATGCGTTGTATGGGAGCGGCGATCTTTTCCTCATGCCAAGCTCATTTGAACCTTGCGGTATCAGTCAGATGCTGGCCATGCGGGATGGACAGCCCTGTCTGGTACATGAAGTGGGCGGCTTGAAAGATACCGTCAAAAAAGAACATAATGGCTTTACGTTCAAAGGCGATACGGTTGAAGAACAGGTCGATAATTTTGTGAGCGTTTTTAAAAAAGCGATCAACCTCAAAAAGAACACGCCAGATCAGTGGCAACAGATTTGTGAGAACGCCGCCGCTTGCCGCTTTTCCTGGGAGGATACGATTAGCCGCTACTTCAGGGAACTTTATTAATTTATTAATTAAGGCTCATGGTAAATTTTGATTATATTCTGCCAGAAGTCACTATGCTCTCTGGTAAATCTCTGTCATTTCAAGCAGTTTTATAAATGAAGCCGTAGTTAGCAGCTCAGGCGTAAGTCGCCATTGCCAATTGCCCGCATCCGAAGCCGGCCGGTTCATGCGGGCTTCTTCGCCAAGGCCGAGGAGGTCCTGAATCGGAATAATGACATTGTCGGCCACAGACATCATCAACAGCCGGATCATTTCCCAGGGAAGCTCGTCCACCGCAACCTTGCCTCCAAGATACGTGAACAGCCTTTGTTTAACCTGCGGAGTCACTTCGTTTTCAAACCATCCCCTGATCGTATTGTTGTCATGGGTGCCGGTATAGA
>DATFIL010000125.1:0-5356 GCA_035270145.1 Desulfobacter sp.
CGCCGGGAACGAGTTCGAGCAGGTGCATGTAGCGGACCGGGTTAAAGAAATGGGTGCCCATGAAGTGTGCTTTGAATTCCTGGGAAAGCCCTTGGCTCATATCCTTGAGGGGAATCCCGGAGGTGTTGCTGGTAACAAGGGAGCCTTGTTTTCTGACTTTGGCAACCTTTTCGAACAGCGCTTTTTTTATTTTTAAATTTTCCACGACCACTTCAACAATCCAGTCGCATTCCGATAGTTTTTCAATGTCATCATCCAGGTTTCCCGTACGGATGCGCGAAGCATCTTTTTTACTGTAAAATAAAGAAGGGGTTGTTACCAGTGCCGCTTCCAAACCGGATTGAACAATGCGGTTTTTCGCCGCAGGGTCTTTTTTTTCTTCGTCAGTTAAATCAAAAGGGACAATGTCCAGCAGCAGCACGTCAACACCGGCGCCGGCAAGAAGGGCGGCAATTCCGCCGCCCATGATTCCGGACCCGATGACTGCAGCTTTTCTGATCTTTTTTACCATGATTTTCTCCTCAAGTCGGGGTATAAGAGCCTGTTTAAATAATCAAAATCAATTGCCCTGAAGGATCATTCAGTTTTGTTTGCATAAATCTTGTAAAATAGATGGGGGTTTGATAATTTAGCCCTGTTTTTACAAAGGATATTATTATTTTTATAGAGAGTCAATGCACCCGATAAATGCAAAGCTGCACCCCAATTCGTCTCTGAACCCCGGCTCAGTTGCCGGCATGATTGCCGGTCTTCAAAGGGAGAATGGGGATATCCCCTGGTCTGCCGGCGGGAAAACCGACCCCTGGGATCTTGTGGAATCCGTCATGGGACTGAATATTGCTGGGTTGCATGACCAGGCCATGGCCGCCCTGGACTGGCTGGCTGCTCTCCAGAATGAAAACGGCTCCTGGTATTCATCCTATATGGATGCGGTCCCCAAGGACCGGACCACCGAGAGCCACATGGCCTGTTATCCGGCCGTGGGGCTGTTTCATCAGTTTTTAATAAAAGGGGACAAGGCTGATCTGGAAAAATTCTGGTCAGTCATGTCAAAGGGGATTGCGTTTGCTTTGGACCTTCAGGCGGTCACAGGAGAGATTTATTGGGCAAAGAGTCCCGAGGGCAAGGTTGATCCCATGTCTCTTTTGTCAGGCAGTTCTTCCATATTCATGAGCCTGAAATGTGCCCTGGGCATTGCCGATATCCTGGGCCGTGACTGTCCGGAATGGGAGGATGCACTTAAACGCCTTGGCAGATCCATCCGGGAAAATATTTTTACTTATAATGTATCCAAGTCCAGATTTTCCATGTACTGGTTTTACCCAATACTGTCCGGGGCATTGCAGGGACGCCGGGCAAAGGCACGTATTGACAGATACTGGCATAAATATGTCATTGAGGGTCAGGGATGCCGCTGTGTGTCCGACCAGCCCTGGGTGACCATTGCCGAAACCTCGGAGCTGGTGCTTGCACTTCACGCCCTGGGGCGTCGTCAAAAGGCCGGTATTGTTTTTTCCTGGATTCACAACCGGGTATTTGAGGATCAAACCTTTTGGTGCGGCTATACGTATCCGGATATGGTGGTCTGGCCGGAGGAGAAAATATCCTGGACCAATGCCGTGGTTTTGATGGCTGCCGATGCCCTGTACGGCCTGACGCCCGGGGCCCGGGTGTTTGATCATGATGCCTGGGACGGCTGTCGGTTTAAATATTGAACAATGATCCGGGATAAACGCCCATACTATATCAAACAGGCCTGGTACCGGCTCCAGGCTTTTTATGTCCGCCGTTATCTTGTTCCCCAGCTCAGCGCCCTGGGTCCCCACCCTTATATTATTAAACCCTGGTATATTGAATTGTTCGGCAGCCCCATCTCCATCGGCAGTCATGTAACCCTGCTGGGGTGCCCGGACAAAAGAACCCGGTTGACCGTGTGGTCCGAAAAAAAAGATATTGACGGAATCCATATTGGAGACCATGTGCTTATTTCTCCGGGCGTGCGGATTTCAGCGGCCAATTCCATTTGTATTGCAGACTCCTGCATGCTGGCCAGCCACGCCTACATTACGGATTCAGACTGGCACGGTATTTACGACAGATCATTGCCGCCTGCCGGCCGGTCAAGCGTGGTTCTGGAAGAAAATGTGTGGATCGGCGATTCCGCCATTGTGTGCAAAGGTGTAACCATTGGGAAAAATTCCATTATCGGGGCAGGTGCCGTTGTCACCAGCGATATTCCGACCAATGCTGTGGCCGCAGGCAATCCGGCCAGGGTCATCCGGAGACTTGATCCCGACCGGCAAATTGTCACCCGCAAAGACCGCTACGGCGATACGGAAAAGATGACAACGGTTTTGGAAACTGCTGAAAAGGACTTTCTCGAAGGAAATACGTTTTTAGGATGGATTCGCAGTCTTATTGCCCCCGGTAGGGACTATTGACTTATTCGGTCCATGGTCTGGATAAAATATTCAAGATAGGTTTGAATTTTTTGAATGTCAAAGGTGTTAGCCACCTGGAAAAGCTCTTTTCCAAATATTTTTAACGGTTCGATTTTAAACGCTTTTCCGGTTTCAGTGATCCTTGCGGCAAATCGCTGGATCTCCGATATCTTCATTGCCTCCCGGGTCTGTGGGACATGGGGGATAATATCTTTGTGCATTCTGTCCAGGAAATCGTCGGGTAGATTGTCTTTGTCCAGCGTGTCCAGCCGGCTTAGCGTCGCAGATGTTTCCGTGGCATCAGGTGCCGGGTTGATGAACCGTGTTAAAACGGTCATTAAGCTTTCTATGGCAATGGGTTTGGCAATGGTGCAGGCAAATCCCCGGGATTCAAGTTCATCTTTGGACCATAGCGTCATGCCGGCGGTCATGAGGCATATGGGAATATGGGCAACGTCGCGGTCTGCCTTCAAGCGTGCTGCGGTTTCCCCAGCATTCATTTCAGCCATTTTGAGATCCATGAATATCAGGACAGGTTTCTGGGCTTTGGCATACTCAAGCGTCTGGAGACCGTTTTCCGCTTCAATCACTTCAAGATTGATTTTTTTCAATATTTCCCTGAGCATAAACCGGATATCCCGCTGCTTATCCACAATAAGAATCCGATCTTTTGCAAACTGCATACTGGCCCAGGCTGGTTTGTGTGCTTCCGCTGGTGCGGGACTGTGAGCGTCGTATTGTTTAACACCTGGCAGGAAGATGGTAAAAACACTGCCTTGATCCGGTTTGCTGGATACGGAAAGATTTCCTCCCATAAGCTCTATAAGCTCTTTGCAGATGGCCAGCCCCAGTCCGGTGCCGCCGAATTTCCGGCTGGTTCCGCCCGATGCCTGTTTAAACGCCTCAAATACTTTATCCTGCTGGTTTTCGCAGATACCAATGCCTGTATCTGTCACCTGGATAGTAAGATCCGCGCACTTTTCCTCATTTTTGGGACTGGTACAAATTTCAGCTTTAAGGGAAATGCTCCCGAATTCAGTAAATTTCAGGGCATTGCCCACCAGATTGATAATGACCTGGCGCAAACGCATTTCATCCAGTGCCAGGGGGTGTGTGTCATTTTCAGGCAGTTCAATGAAAAAGTTCAGGTTTTTTGTTTTCAGTTTTACCTTGAACAGCCGGTGTATTTCATTGAACAAAGACTTTAAAAAAACAGGTTTTCGATTAATTTCCAGTTTGCCGGCTTCCATTTTGGACAGGTCAAGTATGTCGTTGATCAGGCTGGACAGGTTTTTGCCGGCTGTACTGATGGCTGAAAGGTAGCTGAGCTGCTGCGTTTCACTGATCATTGTTTCCAAAAGTTCGCTGAAACCAAGAATTGCGTTCAAAGGTGTTCGAATTTCATGGCTCACATTGGCCAGAAATTCATTTTTTGCCTGGCTTGCCCGTTCCAATTCCTTTTCTTTTTGTTTACGAATCTGAATTTCGTTATTCAAAGTTTGGTTGGCTGTTTGAAGATCTCTGGTGCGTTCTTGTACCCGGTTTTCCAGTTCCTGTTGATACCGCGTCAGGGTTTGCTCCGCCTGTTTGCGTTTGGTGATGTCTCTTACGTTGATAACCGTCCCTTTGACGGTGGGGTGATCCATAAGGTTTTTGCCGTTGCATTCAAGAATACACCAGTAATTGGCCTTGTGTCTGAAACGCATATCTGTTGGATGTGTCTGGCATAAAGAGGTTTGGGGATGTATAAAATCTTTAATACAGCGACCTATAAGTGTTTTGGGCTGATATCCAAGAATCCGGAATGTAGACGGGCTTGCATAACTGAAGACCCCTTGCCGGTCAAGAATCCAGATCATATCGTTGGCATTTTCAATTAACGTCCTGAAATGTTCTTCATTTTGTTTTAATGCGGATAGACTGTCCTGGAGTCTGAATGCCATCTGATTTAATTCTTTTGCCAGAAGACCGAATTCATCGTCGGACTGAAGATTGATTCTGGTGTCAAGATTGCCGTTGCCAAAAGCCTGGGCGCCTGAAAGAAGAACGTTTAGCGGACGGGTCAGGCGTGCGGTAAAAAACATCAAAACCAGGGAGATGATAATGACGATTGAAATAAACAACACATATAGATTGGGCTGCATTCGGTGGATGGCCCCGTAAAACTCTTCTGTGGGGTCCACCGCCAGAATGTACCACTCCCAAGGTGCAAAATACCCAAATCGCACAAAGAGACGCTCCCCTGAAAAGTCGATGATTTTTCTACCCCCTTGATCTGTCAGAGAAGAAAACCATTTTTCCTGGTCTATATTCGTTTCATTCAGGTATTTGTTGGGATGGAAGATAATCGTTCCGCTGCGATCCACTATAAAAATAAACCCTTTATTTCCGGCGGTGATGTTCCGGATATGGGCCGTTGCATCTTGTTTTGCCTTGGCAGTGCTTGCCGGAATGCTTTCCAGGCCGTGGTGATGAAGACTTTTTTCTTGCGCCTGGATGATTTTCATGGCCATATTCAGCCGTGTGGAAAGCTGGACATCCCCAAGATCAAGAAGGGCTGTTCGGGAAAAATAGTAGGTGATCGCAATGGTTACCGCCAGAAAGAAAAAAACAAGCGGGAGGGTTGGAAGCAGTATTTTGGTGTAGGTTTTCATGTTAAGGTCATTACCGGCGTGTTTGTAAATCGATTAGATTAATAATAAATTTCAATATGATATATTTCATATCCCCCTCCTGTCATTTTCGAATACGTTACTATACACAAAAACAATAGGAAAATAAATTTACAACTTATCTGCAGTTTCATATATAAAAAAAATAAAAGCTTGATCATCGAGTGAAACCGGCTATGATTATTTTTCTAATCTGCTTGGGAGATTGCCCATGCGCATTGAAACGGTTTGTTTATATACACG
>DATFIL010000126.1:0-2586 GCA_035270145.1 Desulfobacter sp.
GCTGTCATTTGGCCACTCCGAAGAGATCGAAGAAACAGACATTGAAAAGATGAAGCACCAAGACATCCTGCAGTCACTGCTTTCGGAAATCAAAGAGGATCATCCCATTATTGGAGAAGTGCTGATTAACGAACGGGACCAGTTCCTAGCCCAAAGTATCCGAAGTGCGCCGGGAGACAAAATCGTGGCGGTTGTGGGTGCGGCCCATGTGTCGGGAATTTTAGAATATATTAAACAAAACACCCCCATAGACCTTGACGCACTCAAAACACTCCCACCTCCCGGCAAAGTGGGAAAGGTATTAAAATGGCTTATCCCCGGCCTGATCGTCATGCTTTTCATTGCCGGATTTCTCATGGAGGGTAAAGGTGCCGGGACCGAGATGATCTGGATTTGGGTACTGGCCAATGGCATTTTTGCCGGTATCGGCGCAATCATGGCCCTGGCCCACCCGTACACCATTTTTTCATCTATTATAGCCGCACCTTTGACATCCCTGAACCCCATGATTGCAGCTGGCTGGGTGGCAGGTCTTATCGAAGCATTTGCACGTAAACCCAAGGTGCGCGACCTTGAAGCGATCCCCCAAGATATTACGTCTGTCAAAGGATTCTGGCGGAATAATGTCACAAGGATTCTACTGGTGGTGGTATTCACCAATCTGGGTTCCTCCATCGGCACCATGACAGCCCTGCCGTTTATGATCAAGCTTTTGTCCTGATTAAAAAGGAGTTGCTTATCCAATGGATATTTTTGTAGCACGTCAACCTGTATTCACATCAGATAAAAAACTTTTTGGTTATGAACTTTTATTCAGGCTCAGCCTGGACAATATGTTCCCAAATATCGACGGATCTGCCGCCACATCCGGTGTGCTGTCCAATACGTTTTTCTCGTTTGGACTCAATGACATTCTTGGCGGCAAGCCCGGACTGATCAATTTTACCCGGGATCTTCTGCTCAAGCAGACACCGCTTCTTTTCCCGAGAGACCACATTATCATTGAGGTTTTAGAAGACATTGAACCGGAACCTGAAATTATTGATGTATTAAAGGCTTTTAAATCCCAAGGGTTCAGGATTGCCCTGGATGATTTTGTTTATGATCAAAAATTTAATGAGATGATCCACCTGTGCGACATGATAAAGTTTGATATCATGGCCACACCCCTGGACACCCTAGGCCCGGTTCTTAGATCCATAGGAAATGAACTCAAGCATATTACACTGCTGTGTGAAAAAGTGGAAACCCACGAAGCGTTTGAACAGGCTAAAGCCATGGGATTCGAGCTTTTCCAGGGATATTTTTTTTCAAAACCCGAAGTCATATCATATAAAGGTCTGGCGGCCAACCAGATCACCAACCTGAAATTGTTAAATGAGGTTTCAAAGCAGGAACCGACCATAGACGATATAAAGGAAATGATCAAAAATGATGTAGGCATCTCTTTTAAGCTTTTAACGTTTATCAATTCAGCATATTTTAAGCGGCTAACTTCCGTAGACACAATCAAGGATGCCATCACTTTTTTGGGCATGCAGGAATTGAAAAAATTTATCTATGTGGTGGTGGTATCGCATATGAACCCGGACAAACCCACCGAACTGATCCGCTTTTCGATGATCAAGGCCCGGATGTGCGAGCAATGCGCTCATATTCTTAAAACCCAGTTTACACCGGAAGAATTGTTCACTGTGGGCCTGTTTTCAAACATGGAGGCGATTTTGGATATGACCATGGAAGACATTCTTGAAAGAATTGCCCTGTCTAAAAAAATCAAGGATGCGCTTTTAGGCAAAAACCGCATGTTCAACCAACTCAATGACTTGATCACAAGCTTCGAACAGGGACAGTGGGACCATGCCCGGTTTCAGGCAGACAAAGATTCCAAACTGATTCAAAAAATGCCAACCTTTTACATGGACGCCTTAAAAATGGCGGATTCTTTCCTTACCTCTGCCTGATGGACCTAAGCCCCATCAGCGGGATTGAGCAAACTTCTGGATACAGGCCGGATACAGTTCCCACTCCTGTTGCAACCCTTTTTCTTTAACATCTTCCAATGTATCATCATCGGCTATTTCAAATGCCTTCTGGCCGATGATGGGACCTGTGTCTTCTCCGTAATCAACAAAGTGAACCGTGCATCCACCAATTTTGCACCCATACCGGAAAGTGTCCCCGTATCCGTCAATACCGGGAAATGCAGGCAGCAGGGCCGGATGGATATTCATGATCCTATGTTCCAAGGCGCCGGCATTAATCCGGTCAATGAAATAAGGGGTCAGCACACGCATGAACCCGGCCAGAACCAACAAATCCATATCATAGGATTCAATATTATCTAAAAGCTGCCGTTCGGCAATCACCCTGGATTTTATGAAAAACAGGGCTTTTTCACGATTCTTTTCCACACCCACCAGCCGCTGTTTTTCAAGAATCACGTCAAGGTCAAAATCTTTGGGAATCAGGCTGTCAATATCCCGAATCTCACGACAATTGGCAATGATCCGGGCATAATCCACCACAAACGTATCAATACCTGCTTTTTTTGCCCGATCCAGGCCTTTTACCCCATCAACGTCT
>DATFIL010000127.1:0-3620 GCA_035270145.1 Desulfobacter sp.
TGATGTTATATCTGAAGACATCGTTGTTCTGCACCTCTTATGTCAAATAATTATCAAATCTGCTGCCGTTCAGCATTTCTCCATAATATCGGCTTCAATGATTCTGTTTTCCTCTTCAGGATCTGTGTTGGTTACATCTATACAAATGCGGTAATAACAGCCAATATTGCTGCTTCCAGTGTATGATTATGTAAAAAAAATATCGTAAAAAATCGTGGGATACAATACGTGGATTCCTGTAATATGGCCGGTTGGAACATGTACACAGCCTGTAACAGATGAATCGACGGGTTCCCCAAACACATTCAGTTAAAATTTTACCATATCGGCGTTCACCATCTGTTACCAGGGTAAGGTCTTCAGTTTTTTCGATGAGCTCAGCCAGCCGTTCAATAGCAGTTTCGAAAAGCGCTTTGTCTTTTTTACCACAACTCATTTCCCAGCCGTATACATATCTTCTATTTTTGAAATGGGTGACCCCCCCCATTTACCCGACCGGCACCTGCAGCGTAAAATAGGTGTAATAATACACACGGGCCTGCACTGGTCATACTATCTGCGGACAAATGCCGTGTATATATCAAAATGAATAACGTATTTTTTAATAATTTGAAATGTGTCTGCAGCGCACGTGACCCCAAAATAGGAGATCGTCCATGAACAAAAATGCCCATGAAAACCACCATGACAGCAGCCAGCCGGACCACGACAACGATCACCAGAACCATGGCGGCAACCACTCGAGCCACGACCATTCTGATCACCATGCCCACATGGTGGCTGACTTCAGGCGCAGGTTCTGGGTGTCAATCATTCTGGGAATCCCCATTGTGCTGCTGTCTCCCATGATCCAGCAATTTATGGGGGTTGACGGCCAATGGGACTTTGCCGGCGATGCATATATCCAGTTCGGGTTTTCCACCATTGTCTTTTTCTATGGCGGATGGCCTTTTTTAACGGGTCTTGTGGACGAACTCACCCAAAAGAACCCGGGCATGATGACGCTGATCGGCCTTGCCATTATGGTTGCATACACCTACAGTACTGCTGTGGTATTCGGTCTTGCGGGAAAAGTGTTTTTCTGGGAGCTGGCCACCCTCATCATCATCATGCTTTTGGGGCACTGGATGGAAATGCGCTCGGTAATGGGGGCTTCCGGTGCGCTGGAGGAACTGGTCAAACTGATGCCATCCACTGCCCTTCGCATCACCAAAGATGGGGATACCGAAGAAGTCAAGGTATCACAGCTTGAAAAAGGGGATCGGGTCGCTGTCAAACCCGGTGAAAAAATCCCCACCGACGGGGTTATCGCAGAGGGACGGACCCGCATTGACGAATCCATGGTTACCGGTGAAAGCCGGCAGGTGGAAAAAACCACCGGTGATGAGGTGATCGGCGGCAGCATCAACGGTGATTCCGCCATTGAGATAAAAATTCAAAAAACCGGTGACGACACCTATCTTTCCCAGGTCGTGGACATGGTGAAAAAAGCCCAGGAGTCCAAATCAAAGGCCCAGAACACGGCTGATCGTGCCGCTTTCTGGCTGACCATCATCGCCCTGACCGCCGGGGGCATCACTTTGGGGGCATGGCTTTTTGCAGGCAGGGAATTTGTTTTTTCCTTGGAACGGATGGTCACGGTAATGGTGATTACCTGTCCCCACGCCCTGGGCCTGGCGGTCCCCCTGGTGGTGGCGGTATCAACCGCCATGGCGGCAAAAAAAGGGCTGCTCATCAGAGACCGTACCGCTTTTGAACGAGCAAAAAACCTGGATGTGGTGGTGTTTGATAAAACCGGCACCCTGACCCGGGGGCAGTTCGGGGTATCGGATATCCTGAATTTCGGCAGTCTTTCTGAAGAAGAGATTCTCACGCTTGCGGCCGGGCTGGAAAGCCGATCCGAGCATGCCATTGCCAAAGGCATTGTTGCGGCGGCAAAAGACCGGAATATTGATATCCCCGACCCTGAAAATTTTGAAGCCATTCCGGGAAAAGGCGCCAAAGCAGAAGTGGGAGGCAAAAACATCAAAGTGGTCAGCCCGGGTTTTTTACAAGAACATGATATTGCTGTTGGTGAAAGCTACCAGGACAAACTGGATCACCTGGCAGAGCAAGGAAAGACCCTGGTGTATCTTCTGAATGATGATCAGGTCGAAGCAGCGCTGGCCCTGGAGGACATGATCCGCGAATCGGCAAAAAAAGCCGTTGCCGGATTACAGGAGATGGGGTTGAAGGTCATGATGCTTACCGGCGATTCTGCGGCAGTGGCAAAAACCGTTGCCGACCAGCTGAACCTGGATGACTATATGGCGGAAATCCTGCCGGATGAAAAGTCGAACCAGATCAAAAAAATCAGGCAGAAGCACCTGAGTGTGGCCATGGTGGGAGACGGGGTGAACGATGCCCCGGCCCTGGCGGAGGCGGATGTGGGCATTGCCATCGGGGCAGGCACGGATGTGGCCATGGAAGCGGCCGATATCGTACTGGTGCACTCCGATCCCCGGGATGTCACCGCCGTGATCACCCTGTCCCGCGCAACCTACCGGAAAATGGTGCAGAACCTGTGGTGGGCAGCCGGGTACAACGCCATTGCCATTCCCCTGGCAGCAGGGGTTTTATATCCGTTTTACCAGTTTTTGCTGCCGCCGGCGGCAGGGGCGGTTGTGATGTCGCTTTCCACGGTCATTGTGGCGGTCAATGCCAAACTGCTGTCCACATGACAGGCTGATACATGCCGATTTTATGGGACATCATGCGGGAAGGCTGAACCGTTTATTCGCAGGCTGAAAACTGCCATACAGACTGGCGTGTTAATAAAAAATAAAAAAAAATACTGACCAGCGGAACCATCATGTTTAATGGTACAGATATCAGCAGTCTTCCCATCAATGAACGGTCCAATGCCGGCATTGTCTATGGGTTTCAACATCCGGCACGGTTCAAGGGAACCACCTCCCGGGACTTGTTGTCCATTTCTTTGGGATCTGATGATGAGGACAAACTGGTGAATGATGAATTCACCTGTGCTGTTTTTTTTAAGTCGGATCTCTGTCGCTCTCTGTCTCAATCAGGTGATCAAACAAATGGTCCTGGATATGGCCCCATCCCTCACTGTCGGTAATAGGCAGCGATTTATCGCCCTCCCCATGATGGTAATCAACATATTGTTTTACCTGGGGTTTTTTCTTTTGTAAGGTTTCCCACAGATCGGTTGCCTTATAAACCTGCGAAAGGGCTGCAATAGCGTCAACAATGTACAGTTTGCCCTCGGGTGTAAATCGCACAGACCAGTCATCTAATGTTACCTGCATTGGTTTCTCCTTTGCGGTCAGAGCGGTTTATCCCAGAATCGCCCTGATATCTTCGTCCGGTGTTTTGATGGGCATGATATTGAATTTTTCCACCAGAAGATTCAGAACATTGGGGATGAAAAAGGCCGGAAGACTTGGGCCCAGGCGGATATCTCCAATCCCCAGATAAAGCAATGCCAAAAGAATACAGACCGCTTTCTGCTCATACCAGGATAAAATCATGGACGCAGACCCTGCCTGCCTTGACAGGCGCGATTATATCATCAGCCTTATCGAGAATGGCATTTCTGGCAAATCCCACCATGATTG
>DATFIL010000128.1:0-3886 GCA_035270145.1 Desulfobacter sp.
TCATTTGCAATGCCTGGATCAGAAGCGAATCCAGCCAGGCCATGATCATGATTACCAGAACTGAAAGCCAAATCCGGGACATGGCAGATTACCGTCAGGCGTTAAGCGTGGAACTTGAGCGTCTTAAATCCGAAGCACGGATCACCCGCATTGCCCGCACCCGGTTAAGCCTGACCCCGGATATATTTAATCAAACCATTTACCTACCCAAAGGAACGAACTAAATGGCGGCAAACCCTTGTGAAAAAATCGGTCTACGGATTCTTTTCATCCGTTTTTTTCTGCTGCTGTGTCTGGTGGGCATTGTCATCCGTTCCTTTGACATCCAGATTCTCCAGGGTGAGGCGCTTAAAAAAAAAGCTGAAAACACTTATGTCAGAGGCATCACCATCCAGGGAGACCGTGGACTGATCCTTGACCGTCACTCGAACAAACTGGGCGCCAGCACTGAGGCGCCCAACATTACCGCAGACCCCACCCAGGTCAAAAATGCCCGACAAGCGGCAGATCAACTGGTAAAAATCCTTGGCGGCAGCCGGACTGAAATGGAGAAAAAACTGTCCCAGAAGCGTCGGTTTGCGCTTCTGGCAAGCAGGGTGGCGCCGGCCAAGGCAGACGCCGTTAAAAAGCTGAACATTGTCGGCATCTATACGCCGGATAACTCCAAACGGTTTTATCCCAACCGGCGGCTGGCAGCCCAGGTCATTGGTTTCACAGGCAAAGATGATCAGGGCCTTGAGGGACTGGAATTTTCATATAATAAGTTTCTGGAAGGCCGGACCCTGAAAACAAAAGAATACAGGGACGGCCAGGGCACAATCCTTAATACGGGAAAAAACAAACGTGAGGGACTTAAGGGAGACACCATTGTTTTAACCCTGGATAAAAAAATTCAGTTTTTCAGCGAACAGGCCCTTGAACAGGCCGTAAAAGAACATCGGGGCAAATCGGGCATGGCCCTTGTCATGCAGCCCGCGACCGGCGAACTTCTCGCCGTGGCCCATTACCCGGAATTCAATCCCAACAACTATGGCGATTTCAGCCGGAGCCGTTACAGAAACAGAGCCGTGATTGACACATTTGAACCCGGTTCCATCATGAAGGTGATCACTGTGGCCTCGGCCATGGAACGCGGCATGTCCGCCACAAAGATTATCAATTGTGAAAACGGCAAGTACCGCGTGGGTGGAACCGTCATCCATGACACGCATCCCTATGATTACCTGACGCCGGGACGGATTATTAAAGTTTCCTCCAACATCGGGGCTGCAAAAATCGGCCAGGACATTGGCCCCAAGGCCATGCACTATTATCTGAATGCCTTTGGATTCGGTAAAAAAACCGGAATCAGCTGCCCGGCGGAAAGCGCGGGCGTTATTCTGCCCCTGCACCGCTGGACAAGTATTGATGCAGTGGCCATGTCCTTTGGCCAGGGCATGTCAGTGACGGCGCTCCAGCTTGTAAGTGCCGTATCCGCCATAGCCAACGGCGGCAAACTGATGAAGCCCCTGCTGGTTAAAAAGGTCCTTTCCAATTCAGGTGAAATTATCCAGGCGAATAACCCCTGCGTGGTTCGCCAGGTTATTTCTGCAAACACCGCAGAGACTGTAAAAAGAATGATGGCCAGAGTGGTCCAGGAGGAAGGAACAGGGACCAAGGCAGCCATCCCCGGCTACCGGGTGTGCGGCAAAACCAGTACAGCCCAGAAAGTCGCCAGAAATAAAAAAGGATACTCCAGTTCCAGGTTTACTGCTGCATTTGCAGGCTTTGCCCCCTTTGACAACCCGGCCCTGGCCATTCTGGTGGTGGTGGACGAACCCAAACAAAATCATTACGGCGGCACTGTGGCGGCCCCGGCTTTCAAGGATATCATGGCCCGGTCTTTTAATTATCTGAATATTCCGCCCCAGACAGACATGCTAGCGGCATTACCCCGGGAGGTGTCCCATGCAGCTGACTGAAATCCTGAACACTGCTGAAGTCGTGCTCACGCCGGATCAGGAACAGGCAGGCATCGGCGACACCGCCATCTCTGATATTACCTGCGATTCCAGGCAGGTGGTACAAGGCGCATTATTCATCGCCGTGGACGGCTACACCGCAGACGGCCATGATTATATTGCCCAGGCTTTTGATAAAGGCGCCGCAGCGGTTCTGGCCCAAAAGATCCCCCCGGGACTGCCCCGGGAACAGGCCCTGTATATTGTTCTTTCAAAGGACACCCGCAAAGATACCGCCATTGCGGCTGCTAATTTTTTTGGCCACCCATCAAAGGATCTGGTGCTTGTGGGTATCACCGGAACCAATGGTAAAACCAGCATTACCTGGCTTCTGGAACAGATTTACCAGACCTGCGGGATCACCTGCGGCGTCATCGGCACCATAAATATCAGATATCCGGGCACCACCATTGGCAATCCCATCACCACCCCGGATGCGGTGTGCCTGCAAAAAACCATGCACGACATGAAATTTGCCGGTGTCACCCATGTCATCATGGAGATTTCCTCCCACAGCCTGGACCAGCACCGGGTGGATGGCTGCGATTTTAATGCGGCCGTGTTCACCAACCTCACCCAGGACCATCTGGATTACCATGACGGATTAAACGATTATTTTGCCTGCAAGCGCACCCTGTTCACCAGGTATACAGGCCCCTTTGAGGACGGGACCCGGGGCAAGGCGGTTATCAACATTGACGATGAATACGGCGCCCGCCTGGCAGACAGCCTTGACCAGCCCGTAATCCGGGTCAGTGCAGATCGTGAAGCTGATATCAAAGCCATTGACATCACAGACGACATCCATGGTCTGGACGGCACGCTGGATTTCAGCGGTGTACAGGCGCCCATACACTCGAAGCTCACCGGCCACTTCAACCTGGAAAACATATTATGTGCGGCAGGTGCGGCGTTCGCCACAGGCATCTGCCCTGAATCCATTGCCCAGGGTATTGCCGCCCTTGAACGGGTACCGGGCCGGCTCGAAAAACTGTCCACGGAATTGAACCGGCATATTTTTGTGGATTATGCCCACACCCCGGATGCCCTTGAATGCATCCTGAAAACCCTTGCCGGTCGCGCCCCTGCGCGACTGATCACGGTGTTTGGATGCGGCGGAGACAGGGATCGCACCAAACGCGGCCCCATGGGAGTCATTGCCTGCAGGTACTCGGACATCGCCATTGTCACCTCGGATAACCCGCGGACCGAAGACCCGGACGCCATTATTGACGAAATTATAGACGGTATCCGTGCCCAGGGATTTAAACCAATTGATCGTTACGGATCAAACACCTGTGAAAAAGGATATATCCGGATGGCCGACAGGGCCAAAGCCCTGGCTTTAGCCGTTCAAATTTCAAAACCCAAGGATATTATCGTGGCTGCCGGCAAGGGCCATGAAACCTACCAGATCACCAATGCAGGCACCATTCTTTTTGACGACAAGGAACATTTAACCCGTGCCTGCACCAACGCATTGACGCCAAGGCCATGGGATCTTAAGGATCTTTGCAATGCCCTTGGGTGTAATGCCGTAACTGTGCGAGGACAAAAAAACCTTGCAGATGCCAAGACAACGGTTTTCAAAGGCATCGGCACTGATTCAAGAACCATGTCCCCTGATATGGTATTTTTGGCGTTGGCAGGGGAGCGTTTTGACGGACACAGCTTTATTCCGGACCTGGCAGAAAAAGGCGTTTCAGCTTTTGTTGTCAGGCAGGGCTACTTAGACACCCTTGATTTAAATCAGAAACGTGAGATGGACAAAGGCCGGATCTGCTTTTTTGAAGTGCCGGACACCCGGGTTGCCCTGGGGCACCTGGCCCGGTATCACAGAATGCGCTCGAATGCGCGAATTGCCGCGCTAACCGGCTCGAACGGAA
>DATFIL010000129.1:0-4285 GCA_035270145.1 Desulfobacter sp.
CGGATCCTGGAGATGTTAAGCGGTCCTGGGAGATGCAAAATGAATTGATTAATAAAAAACGGGATCGATTTGAACTAGAATTTAAAATGAAACATAAAGATGGACATTGGGTCGATATTCTTTCTCGAGCTAATGTCATATTTAATGAAGATGATAAAGCGGTAAGAATTGTAGGAACCCACCAGGATATTACTGAAAAAAGGCAACTTGAAGATCAATTAAATCAAGCCCAGAAAATGGAATCCGTAGGCCGTCTGGCCGGCGGGGTTGCCCACGACTTTAACAATATGCTCAGTGTCATTCTTGGCAAAACCGAAATGGCCCTCGAAGATATTGACCCGGACCAGACGCTGTATGCTGATCTCAAGGAAATCCAGACGGCTGCCCGGCGATCAGCCGATGTAACTCGGCAATTGCTCGCTTTTGCCCGCAAGCAGACCGTTGCACCAAAAGTGCTCAACCTTAACCGCACCATAAAAATGATCCTCAAAATGCTCCATCGCCTGATCGGTGAGGACATCGATCTGATATGGCTGCCGAATGAAGACCTCTGGCCGGTCAGAATCGATCCTGGCCAAATTGATCAAATCCTGGCGAACCTGAGCGTCAATGCCCGGGATGCCATTGCCGATGTTGGTAAACTGACCATCGAAACGGGCAAGGCGACATTTGATGAGGCATATTGTGCTGACCATAATGGCTTTGTCCCTGGTGACTTTGTACAGTTGACAGTAAGTGACAACGGCTGCGGTATGAATCAAGAGACGTTACAAAATCTGTTTGAGCCTTTTTATACAACCAAAGACGTGGACAAGGGCACCGGGCTTGGTTTGGCCACAGTGTATGGCATCGTCAAGCAGAATGACGGTTTTATCAACGTCTACAGTGAGCCGGACCAAGGAACAACATTCCGGATCTACCTGCCCCGGTATCTGACTGAGACCGAAATTCTTGAAAAAAAATCCTCAGACACAATACCCCTGGACGGAACTGAAGCTATTTTGCTGGTGGAGGATGAACCTTCCATCCTGCGGATGACCCGGATGATGCTTGAACGGATGGGCTACAAGGTCCTTGCGGCCGGCACCCCGGGGGAAGCCATCGCTCTTGCTCGTGAACATGCCGGTGAAATTCATTTGCTCATGACTGACGTGGTGATGCCCGAGATGAACGGACGGGACCTGGCCAGAAACATGTTGTCGCTTTATCCAAATCTTAAACGATTGTTCATGTCCGGCTATACAGCAAATATGATCGCTCACCATGGGGTATTGGATGAAGGCGTGCAGTTTATTCAGAAACCGTTCTCAAAGCAAGATCTGGCAATCAAGGTTCGGGAGGCGTTGGATGAGGATACTGTACGCCAGTAATTGCCCATGTGGTCAAAGCAAACCTTGGATGTTACACCATCTTGCTCTTAATCTTGCTCGAAATAATACTTCGAGCAAGAGCACGATTAAGAGCACGAGCAAGAAAAAAGCAAGCAGGAAAGATAATTCTTTATTAATAAATTTAGAATTGCTGGTTATTTCTTGAATTCTTGTACCTGGCCCGGGTTTTATGATAAATCTCAATGGATTTTAACTTTTAACCCTCGATCATCAAGTAAAAGCCATGGGTTGACCGGGTCTATTAACACCTGGGTTTAACTCACAACAAATAATGAAAGATGTGGGTATTGAGTTGTGAGGAAAACAGCTTGTTTTTAATCTCACTACTCATCACTCAAAACTCACAACTTTCATATAAAAAAAAACCGGTAAAATAAGGTACCCCATGAAAAAAGACCATATCACCACCACCACCAAAGCTGCCGAAACAATTAAAACCGATCTTCTGGTTTATTTTGCCGTGGAGAAAAAGGGCAAAATGCCTGTATGCGATGCCGCTGTAAAGCCCCAGGTTAAAAAGGCGTTTGAGCTGAATGATTTTTCCGGCAAAGCTGCAGAACAGATATTATTTTACCCGCCGGACCCGTCAAATATTGCTGCCGCCCGGGTTCTGGTGTTAGGCACAGGACCTGTGAATAAGGAAAAGAATAAAGGGGATGCCCTGGACATGCTGCGGGAGGCCGGTGGACACGTTGCCAAAGTGTGTGCATCGGTGAAGGCTAAGGATGTGGTTATCTACCTGCCACCCCCAAAGCACCTCTCCCCGGCCCTGGATGATCCGGACGTGTCTGCGGGTGCTCTGGCCGAAGGCGTCATCCTTGGCGATTACCGGTTTGAAAAATATAAGGAAATCACCAAAAAGAAAACCGATTACCCGGGACTTGATGCGATAAAATTTGCATGCAGCGATAATCTTGAAATCATACGCCAGGGTGTTGAAAAGGCAAAGAATTCAGCCTTTGCCGCCTGTACGGCACGGGATATGGCCAATGAGCCGGGCAATCACTGGACCTCTGCCGATTTTGCGGCATATGCCGAACAGCTTGCCGCAGACACGGGGCTGGGCTACCGGTGTCTGGAAAAAAAGGAGATGGAACAGATGGGCATGGGGGGGATTCTTGCCGTCAACCAGGGCTCCGATGTACCGGCACGCATGGTGATCCTGGAATATTTGCCGGAAGACAGAACCGAAACCATCCTCCTTGTGGGCAAAGGGCTGACCTTTGATTCCGGAGGCATCAGCATCAAGCCGTCTGCGGGTATGGAGGATATGAAATACGATATGTGCGGTGGTGCGGCGGTGATGTGCGCCATGCAGGCCGTGGCATTGGAGAAGCCGGCTGTGGGGGTTGTGGCCATCATTCCTGCCACGGATAATATGCCCGGGTCCAAGGCTATTCACCCCGGCGACATTATCAGCCATTACAACGGGGTGACAAGTGAAGTGATCAACACCGATGCCGAAGGCCGCCTGATCCTGGCCGACGCCCTGGCCTGGGGCATTGAGAATTTCAAGCCCACCTGTGTGCTTGACACGGCGACCCTGACAGGCGCGGTCATCATGGGCCTTGGCCATCACTATACCGGGCTTGTGTCCAACAATGACGCCCTGGTCAAAGCGGTTGAGACTGCCGGGAATCTTGCCGGAGAACCTGTCTGGCGCCTGCCCCTGAATAAAAATTACGAAAAACAGATCGAATCCAAGGTGGCGGATATTAAAAACACCGGGGGGAAACCGGCCGGCACCATAACCGCGGCCGCGTATCTGTCAAATTTTGTGGGTAAAACCCCCTGGGCACATCTGGACATTGCAGGTACGGCCTGGGATTTTACCAAAAAAGCGTATATCCCCAAGGGGCCTTCTGGAACGGCCACTAGAACATTCATTAATCTGGTGCGAAACTGGAAAACAGGCAAGGTAAAATAGTGCAAACCGCCTTAATGGGCTGGTACCGGGATAATTGCCGGCAACTTCCCTGGCGCAGGGATACCTCTTTGTACCGGGTATGGGTCTCCGAGGTTATGCTCCAGCAGACCCAGGTTAAAACCGTGATCCCTTACTATCTCAAGTTCATGGAAACCTGGCCTGATCTTAAGGCGCTTGCCGCCGCAGACCTTGAAACCGTGCTCAAAGCCTGGGAGGGCCTTGGGTATTATGCCAGAGCCAGAAATCTCCACAAGGCTGCCGGTATTGTGGTCCATGATTTGGATGGTATTATTCCGGATGATTATAAGGGGTTTAAAAATCTTCCGGGCGTGGGGGATTATATTGCCTCGGCGGTGCTCTCCATTGCCCGGGCAAAGCCCCATGCCGTGGTGGATGGCAATGTCAAGCGTGTCCTGGCAAGGCTTTTGTGTGTTGATACGCCTGTGAATCACAGCGCGGCCCATAACGCATATAAGGCCATTGCCGAAACGTTTTTGTATAAAAAGGACCCAGGCACCTACAACCAGGCTCTTATGGAGCTTGGCGCCCTGGTCTGCACCCCCAAACGTCCGGACTGTGGCGCATGCCCCTTGACCGGGGACTGTTGCGCCTGTGAAAAACAGGTCACAGATCTTTTTCCCCGGCGCATGGCGAAAAAAAAGGTGCCCACGGTTCATATTGCCGCGGGCATTGTCAAAAAAAACGGAAAAGTGCTGATCACCAGAAGAAAACTTGACGGGCTTTTGGGCGGATTATGGGAATTTCCCGGCGGCAAGGTGGAACCCAAAGAATCCCCTGAGCAGGCCTGCATCCGTGAGATCCGCGAAGAAACCGGCATTGAGACCGGTAATCTGCAATTTTTAACCCGGGTTTTTCATGCGTACACCCATTTTAAAATTGAAATGGATGTGTTCTTCTGTGATTATATCTCCGGCCGGGTTATTCTCAATGGCCCCATTGACCATAA
>DATFIL010000130.1:0-5158 GCA_035270145.1 Desulfobacter sp.
CTGACCAGGGTCAGGGCTTTTAAGAATACTTCAGGAAGAATGACAGCTGATCCTGCATTGATGAATACGCCGTGTTCAAGGTCGGCCAGGGTTGATGCAAAGGTCTTGAAATCATGAAGCGTTGCCGCACCGCAGGCCGCGCCGTCAAAGTCCGGGTGCATATGGATGATGTCCGTACCAATGGCCACGTGGACGGTGACGGGCAAGTCCAGGCGAGCACCGGCAGCGATCAGGCTTGACTCCTTAAAGGGTAGATCCAGATCTTCGATAAGCTGTCCCACGGCGCGTCCCAGGCCTGTTTTTTGTTCATGGGCCCTGGAAATGGCCTGGCTGAGCAGTTCCGAGGTCTCTTTGGCCATGCCGAAGCTGCCCGAGGTCAGACTTTCGGCCACATCTTCGCTGGTACGGCCGGTGAATGCCACCTCAAAATCATGAATGATGCAGGATCCGTTCATGGCCAGATGGGTGATCACGCCTTTTTCCATGAGATCAATCAGGATGGGAGCCATGCCGGTTTTGATCACATGTCCGCCCATGCCAAAGCAAACGTTGCGTTTTTTTTGGGCGGCATCTGCAATGGCGGCAACCACATTCCGGATATCTTTGCCCGCAAGAATAGCGGGCAGCCGGTCAAAAAAGGTCCCAAGGTCTGCGCCCTTTGTCCAGGGTTCGGCAAAATCATCCTGGGATACCAGGCTTTTTCTCTCCTTAATGGAATAGGTGGAAAGTTTCGAGTAGTCCAGTTTTGAGTGATCCGGTTTTGAGCAATGTAGGCGGGGCTGCCCATCCCCTTTTTTATTGGTCACGGAACAGCATCCTTTCGGTAAGATCGCAAAGAATATGACCCAGGGTGATATGAATTTCCTGGATACGGGCTGTTACGGGACTGTCCACACAAAAGGCCATATCACTGATCTCTTTTAGCTTTCCTCCGGCCCCGGAAAATCCAACCAGGGTCAACCCCTGATCCTTTGCCACGGCTGCAGCCCGGATCACATTGGCAGAGTTGCCCGAAGTTGAGATCCCAATGGCCATATCTTTTTTCTGTCCTAGGGCCTGGACCTGTTTTGAAAAAATTTCTTCAAAGGAGTAGTCGTTGCCGATACTGGTGATAATCGAGGTGTCGCAGGTCAGGGCAATGGCGGGTAATGGTTTGCGTTCCATCTGAAACCGGTTGACAAATTCTGCGGCAATGTGCTGGCAGTCTGCCGCAGATCCGCCATTGCCGAAAAGCAGCAGCTTTCCGCCGGCATCAAAGGTGTCTGCCATTTGCCGGGCACAGGTTTCAATGAGATTTTCATGGATTGCAAAAAAAATTTGCTTGGTTTCAATGGCATCCTGAACAGTCTGCCGGATCAACGCTTTCATTTGTTTCCTTTTTTTATGATATAGGCGGTCAGGCTGATTTTATGGCGCTATTCAGACTTGTCTCTTCAACCTGATCGCGGATATTTTGAATTTTTTCAAGATTCTGTTTGTACTGTTTATTTTCAGGGTCCAGGTCCAGACTTTTTTTTGCAAAGCTTAAGGCAATGGACAGGTTCTTTTTCTGTAAGGCCATGGCCCGGGCATAGCCGGACAACGCCTGGGGATCATTGGGATTGAGTTTTACGGCCTGGTTGAACTGGGCTGCGGCGCTTGCCGCATCTTGTCTTTCCAAAAAGATCTGGCCTTTGACTCTAAACGCTGTACCTGATTCGGGTTTGAGCCGGATGGCGGCATCCAGGTGGGGCATGGCCAGGTTGAATTCTTTTTCCTTGAACAGAAGATGGCCCAAAAGTAATTCAATTTCAAAGATATTCGGATTGATTGTATGGGCTTTTTTAAGGTAGGCCAGAGCGGAATCGTTTTTACCATTGATCCGGTGGATCAGGCCGATGTTGTGAATGACCATCACCTCTTCGGGATTGATATTGCGGGCCTTTTCAAAGAATTCCATGGCCTTGTCCAGGCAGGCATCCACCCCAAAGGCTACGCCCAGGCTGTTGAGCAGGTTTATATCGGCCGGGGCAATGGCAAGTCCTTTTTCGTATTCAGTGATGGCTGCGTCAATATTGTTGAGCTGGAACAGCCTGTCGCCACTGATATTCAAGGACAGACCGTCAAATTCAACAGTATGGCCGGGGCCGAAAAATGCGGCATGGTCCAGGGCCTTGAGTGCGCATCCCGCCATCTCTTCAACCGGGAAATCATGAAAGGGGAAAGCAATTGTACCCATGATCAGTTTGGTATTCAGGGCCTGGGAAATTTTTTCATTGAGCAGGTCCAGAAGTTTTTTTCTTTGGTCAGCTGTTTTATAATCCCAGAACACAAAGATTGCCGTGAACGGGTCCAGGCATTCCCAGATGCCTCTGTCTTCATCCAGCACTGAATGAAAACAGGCGTGAAAAATCTCATTTGCTTTGTTAATGGCTTCTTCCGGCGCTGCCGGATCAATTTGTATGGCTGCCGTGGTAAATGTCTGTTGGGATGTGCAGGTATCGGCGATACGCCGGGAAAAATTTTTGAATTCCTTTGACGGCTGTGTGAGCAGGTCCGAATAGTAAACTTCCGGGGAGTTACGGTCAGGGGCATCTCCAGTTGTTTTTAAAAACTGGATCTCTTTTGCAATGAATTTCAGCATAATAATTAATCTATCAGTTTTTTTAAGATATTGGCAAGGATCTTGTTCTGTCCGGGTTGAAGTGTTCTGGGGTCAATGATGAACCAATCGTCCTCAATGCGTCCCATTACGGCCGGATCAAAGGCCCGCAGCTTTTTGTCCAGGCGTGTTACGGACATGGTTTTGGGCCGGATGGTCAGGCACCGGGTGGGCAGGGTTAATCCGGGATAGGAACCGCCACCCGGACGGGACGTCATATCTGCCAGGGCAAGTTCTGCCTGCTTTCCCACAGCGTCTGTGACCAGTGAGAGCAGAACGTCTGCATCCCGGCTGATCTGTTCATAGGACAACGTCAACATTCTTAGTGTGGGGATCTTTTCAACAGCCACCCGGGTGTCCCGGTAAAGTTTGAGTGTTGCTTCCAAACCGGCCAGGGTCATCTTGTCAATGCGCAGGGCCCGGGTCAGCGGGTTGGCCTTGATTTGATCCAGGCACTGTTTTGTGCCGACAATAATGCCGGCCTGGGGACCGCCTAGAAGCTTGTCTCCGCTAAAGGTGACCACGTCGGCACCCGAGGCCACCCGTTCAAAAACCGGGGGTTCGGAAGGCAATCCGAATGCGCTGAAATCAATCAGCGTGCCCGAGCCCAAGTCCTCCATCACCGGAATGCCATGGGATTTTCCAATGCCCACCAATTCCTTGAGCGAAACCGATGTGGTGAATCCCTCGATTTTATAATTGGAGGTATGGACTTTGAGTAAAAGCCCTGTCTCTTCGGTAACGGCATTGATGTAATCATGGGGGTGGGTACGGTTGGTGGTTCCCACTTCCTTTAAAATACACCCGCTTTTTATCATTACGTCCGGTACCCTGAAGGAGCCGCCGATCTCCACAAGCTCTCCTCTGGAAACAATGACCTGCCGTCCCTGGGCAAGGGTATTCAAGGCCAGTAGTACGGCGCCTGCATTGTTGTTTACGGCCATGGCCGCTTGCGCTCCGGTCAATTCGCAGATCAGCGCTTCGATTGCCGCGTAGCGGATGCCGCGTTTGCCCGTTGCAAGATTAAGCTCAAGGTTGGAATAGGCGGATGAGACCGCCATGATATTATCTAAGGCATCCCGGCAAAGCAAGGCCCTGCCAAGATTGGTGTGCAGGACCACGCCGGTGGCGTTGATCAAAGGGGTGAGCCGGTTTTTCATTTTTTTGCCGGCAAACAGGGCCGCCTGCTTTAATATGGCTTCATCACTGATTATTACAGGTTTGTCTTCAAGTATTTGTTTGCGGGTATTGTCAATGGCCCTTCGTACAGATTCAAGCACGAGACGGCGCGGTATCCGTGTAAATCGGTCATCTGTTTCGGCAAGGGTCAGAATATGATCTACACCGGGCAGGGATTTTAATTGTAAATGCTTATCAGGTATTGGCTGTTCCATGGGGCGGTTCCTGTATCAGTATATCCAAGGGCAGATCGTCGATGTACCGGGCCAGAGATGGCCCGTCCAAATTCATTTTTTTGATGATGGGTTCCAGGTGCAGGGCATCTATGTTATCAATATCAAAACCTGCGAAAAATTTTTCCATGATCCGGTCCGCCAGATAGACAATTTCCACCAGCTGTGAATCGACTTTGGCATCTTCAGGGGTATGGTGGCAGCGGATGACTTCGGTCAATGCGTCTGAAAAACCCCATTTTTCCGCCAGGATCACGCCGGCCCGGCAGTGGTCGAAGCCCAACACTTTTTCTTCGGATTGGAGGATACTTTGCTTTTCATTCCCCAAGGTCCGATAAAAAAACGGTAAAAACTCTGATATATGCTGGTCCAGAACGACCTTGCCGATGTCGTGCAGCAGGCCTGCCGTATACGCCGGCCAGGGATGAGCAAAGCCGGTCTCCTTTGCCAGCCGTTCTGAAAGGCAGCCCACACCCACGGCATGGGAAAAAAGCCCTCCCTTGCATAGGGAGTAGCCTGATGGTCCGGTTTGATTGAAATAGCTTTCAATGGCCGTTGTTATTACACTTTTGGCCAGCCTCTCCTTGCCAAGCATCATCACCGCATCCTTAAGCGAATCAATTTTTATGGTACCCGAAAAAAGGACGGTGTTGCACATTTGCAATGTCCGGGCAGACAGTACTTGGTCCTGGGACAGCTCTTGGATAACATCATCAACACTGTAGCTGTCCTGGTTGAACATTCTAAGAATTTTTAGTGCGGTCTGGGGGATCGGTTGGAGATTGTCAATGGTGGCCATGATGGCTTCAGGACCCGGAATCGGTGCCATGGCGCCCGGTGCAATGGCTGTTTCCCAAACCGGCGCAATTTTTGTTTCACCGGTCATCATGTTCAGTTCAAGGGTGCAGGCGAAAAAGCCACCGGTCTCAGACCTGAGGATTTCAATACCCTGTTCTTTTAATATACGGCGGGCAATATCTGTAGATCGGCCCCCGATATCCAAGCCCAGGTCCATGCTGGAAACAGGCCCAACCAGCGCCCCGCCCGCAATGGTGGCCTTCAGGGTTTGTGTGGTGCATCCTATACGTGTAAGTTCGTTGATCAG
>DATFIL010000131.1:0-2728 GCA_035270145.1 Desulfobacter sp.
AATCTTGCGGAGATATCGGATAACGCTTTGACAAGATGCTGGGGTTCAGCACAGGATGAGCCTATAAATACGCGTTGACCAGGCCGGATATGTTTCAAGGCTTCCCGGGCAGTGCAAAGTTTATCTACGTAGGAATCTGCCCAGTAAGTGGCTTTTGCCATCATCAACCTCCCTAGTGTTTTTTGTCTGTGTGAAAACGGTTTTTTACTCGATGATCGCGTTTTATATTCCTTAAAATATAAAGACGAGGAATATCATATATAAAAATTATACGGTTGTGAATATTAAACTAATCTTAAGGCATAACAATTTAGATTATCGAGTATAAGAACCTGTTTAAAAATTAAATCTATTTGCAAAGCCTGTGGATGGTCTGGGCATGCCAGTGTCCCCTGCCGGAAAAGGTCGGAATACCTTTTTCGCTTAAATATTCAGCAATTATGGCAAATGTGGCGCCCTGCTCCCGCATCCTGTTAATGGTGGAAATGATGTCATTCTTGCTATAATGCGTGCCCGAGGCATAGCTGGTTGTTGCCGTTTGCATGTCATCCGGGCTTTGCTTTTGTGCCATAAACGATTTTAAAGATTCAAAAAAATCTGCCATGGCATTTTGATGGCGTATCTGGGATTCCATGATCATCTCATTTACCGCGGCTATGCGGTCCATTTCTTTGACCAGTTTCGTGGTATTTTCGGCAATAACCGGGATCAGGTCTCTGATTTCCTGTTTCATTGTTTCTTTTTCCAGAATAGAACTTGACCGGTTAAAGGCGGAGGATCGCCTGTCCTTTGGTATCCGCTGTTCTCCAGGCGTAACAAAATTGCTGTCCATGTTTTTTTTAACGGGTGACGTTTTCTTTTTACCGGAATTTCTCATATTTTTTAAAAAATCGTTCAATGATATTTCCTCCGTATGGTTAAGATTCCGTAAAAATTACCCATGGAAATAGCTGTGTAACGGGAAGTAGAACTTAGGGGCGCTGCGCAAAATTTTGTGACATTTATTTTTCTGAGTCCCTTAACGTAAGGATACAGTTCAACTTTTTGCCAAGGAGTCCTCTTTCGACTCTATGATGTTGACTAATCGAGTTTTAGATACTTGAATAACGGCTCTTAATGTTAAAAATTAACGAATTTCAACCGGATTATTGATCATTATATATTAAGAACAAAATAGCATAATGTGTCTAAACGATTAGCATAAGTTTATGAATAAAGTCAAAACTTTTTCAGAAATTCTAAATTTTGATTTTAAAGATTTAAGTTGATGTCAATCCCTGAGAGCCTGTTTAAAAACCGTGCGTTAATCTCAGAAAGAAAGATTTATTTACCGGATCAAACCCCGGTTTAAAGTCGAAGGTTTTGTTCAGGATTTTTATCTGGGCGGCTTTGTTGTATTTGTGGGCGGCGGTTATGGAACCATAAATATTACCTGAATAAAAGCCGGTTTCTACAAAGGTAATAACACCGCCAAGGGCAGGGTTGTCATGGTCAAAGGCCGTGTATGCGGCCCAAATCAATCCTGTATTAAAGCAAAAACTGATAAAAGCGTCTTTATACCGTTCACAATAGAGCATGCCCCCTCCGGGGATAATGGCCAGAATTCCTGCAAGGACAGGATTTTTTGTCGGCGCATTTACGGCATTGTTAATGGCTTCCAGTTGCTTTGTTACGTTGTATTCCCGCTGTTTTTCAGGACTGATCAGCATCAGGTTTTTACGGGCGCTGTCAAGTTCATCTTTTCCCGGGGTCGCGGTGTTCTGGATATGCATGCGGGCAAGTTCCAGGTATATCCGGTCTTTTGTATCGATATCCCGGGTCAGTTTTAAATAATTTTGAAGCACAATCTGGGCATAACCTGGGTTGCCCATGGCCTCAAAGGCTTGACTCTGCATAAAACCGGATTGGCGGGCCCATGGACTGTCTATATCTTTGGATTGCCGGATAATTGTATCAAACCGTTTAGCCGCTTCATAGTACTGCTCCGCACGAAACAGTGCCACACCTGCGGTATAATTGGCACGGTCATGCCTGGGGTCTTTGGGGAAAAAATGGATGAACCGTTTGAACTCCACCTGGGCCGCAGTAAAATCTTTTTGATCAAAAAGAGCCTGGGCATAGTCAAACTGCATGTCTGCCGTAATAAAAAGGCCGGCGCGGTCATTGGAACGTGCGTGGGCATCTAGTAAATTTAAGCCCCCAAATAACGCAAGAATGGTCAGGCAAATCAGCAGCAGCTTCATTCTTGTTGATCCGGATTCAAATCCGACATCCAGCCGGGATCTGAATGATATAATTTTTCCTTCGGTAAGTTATTCTCAATGGCAGATGATTTGGGTGAAAACCACCAAAAATCATTGGCACTGACCGGGTCAAGTGTTAATTCGCGCCCATTGAGCCTGACATGGGGAGAGATGCGAACCTCATCCCGGCCGCATCTGAGCAGACGGTCGCAGGCCATAATCCAGCCTATCCCGAATCCGTGTTTTTGGATGGCCTGGATACAATACCGGGAGCAGTTTGGATACATGGCGCAGCGATTACCGTCAATGCCGGATATGTGCGCCTGATAAAACGCGATCACGGGATTGGTCTCAGGTTTGTTGATTTCGGCCGGCTCCTGGGCCCAAAGTACTTTAAGTGGCGAGCTCAACATGAAAATATATAAAACCAAAACCAAACTCATTACCTTGTTATTCCGTGCTTTCCGTGGTTCAACGGTGTGTGT
>DATFIL010000132.1:0-10329 GCA_035270145.1 Desulfobacter sp.
TTTTCTTTTCGGATTGTTTATTCTGGTAATCCGTCAATGCCAGATAGAAAGCACCAACACAAAGCTCGGCGCAATGATAATGGTCTTCAGGCAAAGTTTGAAGATAATCGATAATCATATCCGGAGTGATATTCCAAACATTATCAACAGAATGACCTAGCGCCAGACGGACCACGGAATTGCAGCATGCTGCCGTATACACGCAGCCATCGAAGTCAAAGGAAATAGAACTCAGGCAATTCTTGTGGTCAACCATGATAAAAAACTCTACAGTGTCTCCACACACCCCGGTCCGGGTCCCGTATCCATCGGGATTTTCAAGCCGCTCTCGGGAACCTGCTTCGTAGGCCATTTCAATTAGTGTAAGAGAGTGAACATTCCAAAAATCCGGGCTTTCCATGAAAATACAACTCCTTAAACAAGATCTATTGTGTTATAAAAAAACTTCTTTGATATCATGTTTATAAATATCATATTCCTATAAAATAAAAAACAGACCGGGCAGGAAATCCTGCCCGGTCTGTTTTTATTTTAAACATTTATGAAGCAACGCTGCCTTGTATCGGCAAAAACAGCTACATCAGCATGTCACCGTTTAAACCTGAGGTCTGGGAGAAAGCCCCGCGCCTTCCACAAGTTCGGGCACCTTTTGTTCCCATTCAATGGCCATAATATGGAAACCTTTTACGCCTTTGCATTCCTTGAGGCGCTGCATTTGCTCAATGGCCATCTTGATACCTTCTTCAGCTTGCTTGTCTTTATCTACACCGGCAAGACGGTCAATGACTTCGTCAGGAATATCCATGCCGGGCACCTTGCTCTTCATATATTTGGCCATGCCCAGGGATTTCATGGGGGTGATACCGGCAAGGATAGCCACTTTCTCATCCAGGCCGCGGTCAACCACCTGCTTCATCCACTCCTCAAACTTAGCCGTGTTAAAAATACACTGGGTTTGAATGAAATCCACACCAGCCGCCACTTTCTTGGCCAGACGCATAACACGCAGTTCAAAGGGATCGGCAAAGGGGTTGGCAGCCGCACCAATGAACATTTTGGGCGGTTCCGTGATATCTGCGCCCCCCTGAAATTTGGCTTCATCGCGCATATCTTTGACCATTTTAATCATGTTTATGGAGTCAATATCATATACGGGCCTTGCCATGGGGTGGTCGCCAAACTGGGGATGATCGCCGGACAGGCAAAGCATGGTGTTGCAACCAAGGGCATAAGCACCGAGGATGTCAGACTGCATGGCAAGACGATTTCTGTCCCGGGATACCATCTGGATAATGGGATCAAGTCCCATCTGTTTAAGCGCAATGCCGGCGGCAATAGAGGACATTCTGACCATGGCGGTCTGATTGTCCGTGATGTTGATGCCGTCTACATAATCCTTGAGCATGTTGGCTTTTTCTTTAACAATATCAATATTACAGCCTCTGGGAGGACCAACTTCAGAGGTTACAGCCAGTTGGCCTGAGGCCAGTACTTTTTCCAGTCTGCTTTCAGTTTTCATTATGCATTGTCCTCCGTGATAATTTTGGATGACGCCAAGTCCTCCCTGATAATTTTTCTAGGACCGCCGCCGCCTGCAGGCCGCCAATCCTTTGCCGCAACCAGCTCTTCATACCGATCCTGGAGCCCCAGTTCAACCAGGCGATCCCAGATCAATTGCCATGCACAATCCACATCAGAGCTGATCTCACATTTGCCGTTGACCGAACCGCCGCAGGGGCCGTTCATAATGCTTTTTGAACAACGCGCAATGGGACAGATGCCACCGGTGATCCCCAGCATGCAGTCCCCACACCCCATACAGCGCTCAACCCAGATGCCCTGGCTTTCGGATGCGCCCATGAACGTGGTATTGACACCTGGGAAAACCGGCATCGGATACTGGGCAGCAACGGTCTGAACACCGCAACCACAGGCCAGGGAAACAACAGCATCCACTTGGCCGGCCAGTTCCGTGAGCTGGTCAACATATTCCGGGTCACATTGGCGTTCCAAAGTATGCTCCAGAACCTCGATCTTTTTGCCCTCTTTGGCACTGTTCAGGCGAATGGCGGAAGACAGAAGCCCCACCTCTTTTCTGCCGCCTGCTGCACAAACGGTAACACATTCGTTACAGCCGACCACAAGTATTTTTTCATAGGGCGCAATATACCCGAGAATTTCCTGCAGGGGTTTTTGTTCTGCTGTTATCATGTTTTAATCTCCAAAAATTTTATATAAAAAATAACCCGTTAAATTTTTTTCATATGTCCGGCAAAGCAAGCCTATACACAAATCATTTAAATTGTATTGACCGTTTTGTTAAACGGCCTTGCTTGCTGCCTGACTGGCCGGGCTTGGCCCTAATGCTTTAATCTTTTCTGTAAATTCTTCGGCCGCCTGGGCAAATTGTTGACCCATAGCTGCGGAAAAGTTCATCATGGCCACACGTTCAGGTTCCCAGCCCAGGTCTTCCAGGGATTTCTTGATCTTTTCCACGTGGGCTGCAGCATGCAGATTGCCGTTTTTAAAATGGCAGTCCCCTTCCAGACAGGCCGCTATATATACACCGTCAGCGCCTTTTTCAAGGGCTTTCATCAGGTGGATGGCATCCACTTTACCGGTGCAGGGAACCCGAATGATTTTCACATTGGACGGATATGGAATCCGCCTGGTACCGGCCGTATCTGCTGCGGTGTATCCACAATAATGACAGCAAAAGGCCACAATTTCCGGTTCAAAATTATCCATTAGTTATACCTCTCAAATAAACCATCAATTTTAGCAATTATCTGGTCATCATCCCAGGCCCTTAACTGAATGGCCTTGGCCGGACACTCGGCAGCACAGATACCGCAGCCACGACACTTGGCCGGATCAATTTCTGAGTGCCGTTCATTATTTATAAAAGGAACATCATAAGGACAGGCTCTGACACAGACAAGACAGACCGCGCACATGACCGGATCAACCGTGGCATAGGCAGCCCCCAAGGTAATCTCTTTATTGGCAAGCATGGTTCTGGCCCTGCCTGAAACGGCATGGGCCTGGGTGATGCTTTCACGGATCACCTTGGGAGAGTGGGCCGTACCGGCCAAAAAGAATCCGTGAAGCGCCATGTCAACGGGTTTGAGTTTCACATGGTCTTCCAGAAAGAACCCGTCTTCGGTTTTGGGCAGATGGAACAGTTTGCATAGTTCGTTGTTGGTATCCGCGTCGGCAACAAAACCGGTGCTTAAAGCCACGCAGTCGGCTTCAATTTCAATGTCCTGTCCCAGGATGAAATCATGGGCACGGACGATGGTCTTGCCCGCTTCTTCCCGGACAACCGGACGGTGCGCCAAATCAAACCGAATGAACTTCACGCCTTTATCCCGGGCCGTTTTGTAATAATCTTCCCAGAACCCGTAAGTCCGCATATCCCTGTAAAGCACAAACACGTCAATATCAGGGTTTACTTCCAGAAGACGCAGGGCATTTTTAACGGCTGCCTGGCAGCAGATCCGTGAGCAGTTGGGGTTATCCGCTTCCCTGGAACCGGCACATTGGATCATGACCACCTGTTCCATCGCCTTGATTTTACTTTCATCGTTTTCAAGGATGCCATCAAGGTCAAGCTGGGTCATGACGTTGTCGAGTTCGCCTAAGCCATATACGGCAGGACGGTTGGGCTTTGCGCCTGTGGCAAGGATGGTAACGCCATGATCAATTTGGTCACATGCATTACCCGCGCCGGTTTTAATGCCGGTGGTAAATTTTCCGGGCACGCCTGTGTGTTCCGCAACGACTGCGTCAGTAAACACCTTGATATTTTCATGGGCAGACACCTTGTCCACAAGACCCTTGACAAAGGCGGCCACATCATCACCTTCGATGGTTTGAGACAGGTTCAACGCCTGGCCACCGAGTACCGGGGCTTTTTCCACCAGGTAGGTGAGGGTGCCCTGGTCAGCCAGTTCAAGGGCAGATGTCATACCGGTTACCCCCCCGCCCACAACAAGTGCATTCTGGCTTGTGGCAAGCATATTTTCAGTCAGGGGTTTTGCCGTTCTGACACCGGAGATACCCATCTGAACCAGCCTAAAGGCTTTTTCGAGGGATTTGGCCGGGGCGTCATTATGTACCCAGGCATTCTGGTCTCTTAGGTTAACAAGCTCAAGCAGGTAGGGGTTAAGCCCTGCGCGTCTGAGCATGTCCTGGAACATGGTTTCCTGGATCCTGGGGGAACCGGAACCAATGACTACCCGATTCAGGTTGTGTTCCTTGATCAGGCCTTCAATCTTTTCCATGGCCTCAAAGGAACAGCTCAGCTTAAACGCCTCTGCCACTGCCACATCAGGATTGGTTTTGGCATTTTCCAAAATTTTATCAATATCCAGGGCCTGATCAATTTCTCCGTCACAGTCAACAACAAAGAAACCGATTTTAGGCGCTTCGCCTTCAATATCTCTTTGGGGCGGATAAAGGCTAACGGGTTCATCAACCCACTCCTCGCTATCCAAGGTCATACCCGCCAAAGAGGCGGCAGCTGAGGCCTGGACCATGGTTTCGGGAATATCTTTGGGGCTTTCAAACACACCGCAGACATACACACCGTCTTTGGAGGTTGTCACAGGGTCAATGGTGCCGGATTTGGCAAAATTGTGTTCGTTTAAATCAATGCCGATTGCACCGGCCAGATCAATGGTTTTCCGGCTGGGTCTAAAACCGGTGGAGAGCACAACCATGTCAAATTCCTCTTTTTCCATGGCTGACAGCTCTTCTCTGGCATAGGTGATCTCAAGCGATTTATCAGGCAGTTCAATGACGGTATGGGGCTTGCAGCGGATTAGACGGATACCGAAATCTTCTTTGGCACGATTAAAGTACTGCTCGTAATCCTTACCGTAAGTCCGCATGTCCATATAGAAAATCGTGGTTTCAATATCATCACCAAAACGCTCCTTGGTCACTATGGCCTCTTTAAGGGCATACATGCAGCAGACACTTGAGCAATAAGGAACATCGTCTACATTAATGCCTCTGGAGCCCACACACTGTATCCAGGCAACTTTTTTCGGCCGCTGCTGGTCTGATTTTTTTACCAGATTGCCCTGAAAAGGACCGGATGCGGACATAATCCGTTCATATTCAAGACCGGGAAGCACATTATCAAATTTACCACCGCCGTAATTATCCAGAACACTTGTATCAAACATCTCTGCGCCCACACTTAGAACAACAGAGGTAACATTGATCTGGATTTCCTGCTCAGTGTCATCGGGTATAATGGCCCCGGCCTTACAGACAGCCTTAAGCGACTCGACATCATCTACCTTTTCCATATCAATGGAATAGGCATAGGGCGTAGCCTGGGGATAGCGCATACAGGTGGGCGCCCTTGGATCAAGTCCCGGGTTAAACCGAACGGCTTCTGGAAATTTTTTCAAACACTCACCACAGGCTGTGCATTTGTCAATGTCAATGAACCGGGGAGCGGTTTTTAATGTGGCCGTAAAATTACCGGCCTCTCCGGACAGGCTCGTTAGCTCTGTCATGGTGCTGACCTCAAGAAACTTTTCCCTGCTTGCTGCGGACAGATGAGGAGAAACTGTACACAAATCGCAATTATTGGTTGGAAAAGTGCGGTCCAGCTGGGTCATTAATCCACCAATGGCATAGTCGGAATCAATGAGCAGGACCTTTTTCCGGGATTCGGAAAGATCAAGGGCTGCCTTGATGCCGCCAACGCCACCGCCAATGACGAGCACGCGTTTTTCGTCTTGTTTAATTTTTTGCATGTGTAACCTTAACGTTATCAGTTAATATCCATGTGTATCCATCTCCTGTAAACGTGTATAATATACAAAACAGGCAATGGATGCTTTCTTGCCTAGATCATCAACGGATTGTGCCAATACCCTGCTGTACAGCGCTGCTTCTGTATGACAACGATGTAACAGCGAAATGGTCATAAAATTGTCGGCTGCGGGTATCACAAAAAGGATTATTGATATTTTCAAAAGAAATTATCGGAACAGCGAAATTCTTGAGAACAAGTTTTTTTCGAAAACTCATAGCCAATATCCCTATCTTAGTTTAATGCTGCTCGATCTGGCATTGAGCAGTCAAAATTAGGTACCCTCAAGGCACGGTGGAACTGCTATCTACCTATATTTTATTTAACCAAAGATTCTATAGCAGATAATAAATCACATGTAAAATGATTACTTATTACGGAAAAATAAGATGGTCCAGAACCAGCCCATAAAATTTTGATCCCTGACTTTGCCGAAGAGGCAGAAAAACCCATCCAAGCTGGACGGCACAATTGCGGCATATACCAATGCACCACTCATACCCGGGATACCATGAAAACTCGTTGGACGGCGCAGACCCCTTACAACAACCGGGCGCTGTGGCAAAACAGCCGATCTCAAATACATATCCTGCCGGGTTGGCAAAGGTCTGGGAGAACCCATGTTCCGTATGGACGGCAAATTCAGGTTTTGTCACAAAGGCATTGCAGTTTTTGCATAAAATCACCGGCTCTATCGTTGATTGAGCCCCAGGTGCACTTTTTTCCTGTGTTTGCCGGTCTGTTTTTTTACAAATTAATTCTATCGTCATGTGTTTTTTTGTCTTTATCTATATAATAGAGGGTAGCACCGACCGGAGCAAATGAAAGAAAAATGATGTTGACCCAGGGTACAAGAAACAACAGGCCGAACCCGATGTGAAAAAATAAATTTTTCTTTAAGAATTCAAACCGCTCTTTAAACGGCATCATGCGTCTGGCAGGGACAAGATCGGTATTGTCCCAGGCCAGAAAAATACCTGCCACCACCGATGAAATGGCTATAATGATAAGACTTAAAGGGGTAAACAGCCCTATAATCATCAGGGCAACCGATATCAATACAGGCACCACCGCCCTGGGAATTTCCTGGAGAATCAGATAAAAAAACACCCCGAATATGGATGTATCGGCACCCGGGGCTTCCTGCCCAAGCACCATTCGCTCTGTGATCCGGGACATATAATCCATGATAAAAACACAGAAAAAAATCTGGGAAATCAGATAGGCGGCCAGCATGGAAAGTGCCATCAAAACAAATGTCAGAATCCAGGAGACAATGTGCCACAGCCAGATTAACCACCGGGACTCGGGCATCTGCCATATCATGGAAAAAATGTCATTGTGCCAGTAAAGCACCATGCCGGACAAAACAAGGGCCAACAGCAAGACAACAGCAAACCTTATCAGCCCGAGAATTAAAAGTGACGGTGTTGTTAACGAAAGCGCAACACCCTTGATATTGTATTGAAGACCTGCAATTAATCCCATATGTTTTCTCCTTGAAATCCCAAACTTCTTTTACGCGATGATCAAGTTTTTGTCAATTTGCCCAACTTCGGCGTTGGAAAAAATTTTTATTCCTCAAAATATGTCGTATATTCCTCCGGTTAAAAATTGTTTCCGCCTTGAATTTAAACAAATTCCCTAAAAACTTGATGATCGAGTTTTATTTTCCAATTGAAACATGCCCGAAGCGCGCGTATATTAAATACTGGTTTTTACTATAATTAGCTGTATTTTTCAATTTTACAAAGGGCATTTGCATTGAAAACAGTTTATGTGGATGGAAAATTTCTGCCCTGGGACAAAGCAGTGATTCCTGTGGATGATCTGGCCGTACTCAGGGGCTATGCAGTTTGCGACATTATCAAAACCATTGAGGGCCGACCATACTGCCTTGATGCGCATATTGACCGGCTTTTGTCATCGGTCACCCAAATCGGTCTTACACCGGCATGGACCAAAGAAGAGATCAAGGAGATTGTTTTCAAAGTACTTGAAAAAAATGCCCATATGGATAAGGCCAATATCCGCATCCTTGTGACGGGGGGCTCCAGTCCTGATTTCTTCAGTCCGGCGGATAATCCCCGATTGATCGTTCTGGTAACGGATATTCCTGTCCTGCCTGCCCATTGGTATACAAAAGGTGTAAAGGTGATCACCTTTATCCAGCAGCGTGCGCTCCCCGATGCCAAGGCCACCAATTATATCCCTGCTGTTCTGGCCTTGAAAGAAGCAAGGGCACAAGGCGCTGTGGAGGCGTTGTATATGACCCGGGACAAAATGGTTCTCGAAGGCACCACCAGTAATCTGTTTGCCCTGGTTGACGGCACCCTGATCACACCTGAAAAGGGGGTGCTCAAGGGCATTACCCGCAAAACCGTCCTGGCCCTCGGGAAAAAGCTGTTTCCTGTATCTGAACAGGCGCTTTCCCTGGACACCCTGTTGTCTGCCTCAGAACTGTTCATCACCGGAACGAATAAAGGTATCGTGCCCGTGATTCAGGTGGATGACCATATTATCGGAACCGGCAGACCCGGTCGCGGCACCAGGGCCTTAATGTCGGCAATGGCAGATCAGCAGGCCGGCGCCTGTAACCCACCATCCGCCGTCTGAAGTCCCCCACCCAACAATTGGAAACAAATGAAAGGATAATATCGAATGTCAAATCGTTTATATAAAAACTACGTTAACGGCAGGTTCATGGATAACAAAACCGGCGAACGGTTTCCCGTGGTTAATCCCGCCACAGGAGAAGAGATCTATCAGGTGGAAGTGGCAGACGAATATGTGCTTAATGCTGCTGTTGAAAGTGCCAAAAAAGGATTTCAAATCTGGTCGGCCATGGATGCTGTACAGCGCAGCCGGATTCTCATGAAGGCCGTGTCCATTCTGCAGGAAAAAAATGATGAACTGGCCCGGGTTGAAGTTTTGGACACAGGAAAACCCCTGCAGGAGGCTGCCGAGGTAGATGTGGTCACCGGGGCGGAGGTCATTGAATTTTTTGCCGGTATGGCACCGGGTATTGAAGGTTGCCAGCAGGACCTTGGGCGGGATTTTTACTATACCCGCAGAGAGCCTTTAGGGGTGTGTGCCGGTATTGGCGCCTGGAATTATCCCATTCAGATTGCCTGCTGGAAATCCGGACCGGCTCTTGCCTGCGGCAACAGCATGATTTTCAAACCCTCTGAAGAGACACCCAGAGGCGCGCTGGAACTGGCCCGGGTCTACTCCGAGGCCGGTGTGCCGGACGGGGTATTCAACGTTGTCCAGGGAGCTGCGGGTGTCGGGCAGTGGCTCACAGGATGCCCAGGCATTGAAAAGGTTTCGTTTACCGGCGAGGTGGGTACAGGAAAAAAGGTGATGACCAGTGCGGCCACAACCCTTAAAGATGTGACCATGGAGCTCGGGGGCAAATCCCCGTTAATTGTATTTGAGGATGCAGACATCGATGATGCGGTCAGTGCGGCCATGTTAGGCAACTTCTATACCCAGGGAGAGATCTGCACTAACTGTACCCGGGTATTTGTTCATAAAAAAATAAAACCGCTGTTTTTAGAAAAACTTTTGTCACGGATCCAGGCCAACATTAAAATAGGTGATCCCATGGATCTTTCAACCAACTTTGGCGCCTTGATATCCAAAGACCACCGGGATAAGGTGATGGCCTATATTGAATCCGGCCGGCAACAGGGTGCAACCCAGTTGTGCGGAAACACCCTGCCCGATCTGCCCGGGCCTATCCGCAACGGTTATTTTGTACCCCCCGTGGTATTTTCCGATTGTACCGATGATATGACCATTGTCAAAGAAGAGATCTTTGGCCCGGTGATGGCAGTACTTGAATTTGACAACGAAGAGACGGTGATTCAGCGGGCCAATGCCACTCACTTGGGTCTGGCAGCGGGAGTATTTACCAAAGATATTCAACGGGCCCACCGGGTGATCCATCAGCTTGAAGCCGGCATCTGCTGGGTCAATGCTTATGGCAACTCTCCGGCCCAGATGACTGTTGGCGGATACAAAAATTCAGGCATTGGCCGGGAAAACGGCACTGAAACCATCCGTCATTACACCCAGGTCAAGTCCATTTATATGGGCATGGGACCCATTGAAGCGCCTTTTTAATTCTTTCCATAAAACGTATTAAAATTATGGCCATGGCGCATATACTTATGCACCATGGCCTTTTTTCTCCAGGGCAGCTAGCCCTCTTGAGCTATTTTTGGTCTTAATGATTCTTTCGGCCCCTACAGTTTGGACCAAACAATGATTAAGGCCCTATTTTTTTTGCCTGTACACACGGGTTGAAAAAGAACTTGACTTCATCTTATCACATCTATATCCTCATTAAGGTCGAACCAAAATAAATCAAGAAGCTGATAGACATGCAACTTTAAATGATAAAAAATAAAGAATATTCCAATTAAAGGCATTTAACTGGTTATTTTTATAAAACAAAAGCTACACACAAAATCACCTTAATGGTAGGA
>DATFIL010000133.1:0-4584 GCA_035270145.1 Desulfobacter sp.
AACTGGCTGCCCTTAAGGCTATCCCGTTTCATGACATCGGTCTTGAATGGAACAGTCAAAGAAAATTTATGATTTTCTTTTTCCACATCCACCTGGGATGCCAGAGGTTTCATTTCAAGGGCTTTTGTCTTGGCCGGGCAGATATCTGCACAATTGCCGCACCCCTGGCAGTCAAGGGGGTTGACCTGAATTCTGAATTTGAACTGATCCAAGCCCTTGCCTTTGGCGTCAACGGTGGCAAAGGATGCCGGCGCGTCTTTGAGTTCATCAGATGTTGCCAGAATAGGGATAATGGCGGCATGGGGACAGACAAAGGCACACTGATTGCACTGAATACAGTTTTCAGCAATCCACTCGGGCACGTTGATGGCGACCCCGCGTTTTTCATACTGGGATGTGCCTGCTTCAAACACACCATCCACGGAAAAAGCCGATACCGGCAGGTCGTCACCTTCCTGGACATTGATTTTGCGCATAACATTATCCACAAAGGGTGTGGCAGGTGCCTCGATTCTCGGTTGGTCTTCAGCGTCTTTCCAGGATTCGGGCACATCCACTTTCACCAGGTTATCCAGGGTCTTATCCACGGCCTCAATATTCATGTTGACTATGGCATCGCCCTTTTTACCGAATTTCTTTTTAATGTCGGCTTTGAGCAGGTCAATGGCCGTATCAACGGGAAGGATATTGGCCAGATTAAAAAAACAGGTCTGCATAATCATATTGATGCGGTTACCAAGACCGACTTTACCGGCAATTTTTACGGCATCAATATTGTAAAAGTTCAGCTTTTTCTGATATATGGTGCGACGGACATGGCCCGGGATATGTTTTTCCAGATCCGCAATAGAGCCCCATTCGGAGTTGAGCAGAAAGGTGCCGCCTTGCTTGATCCCCATGAGTACATCGTAAATCTCCACATAATTGGACTTGTGGCAGGCTACAAAATCCGGCGAGTCGATCAGGTAGGTGCTTTTGATTTTCACATCCCCGAACCGCAGATGGGAAACGGTCAGTCCGCCGGATTTTTTGGAATCATAGGCAAAATACCCCTGGGCATATTTATCCGTGTTATCACCAATGATTGTGATGGCAGACTGGTTAGCCCCCACGGTGCCGTCGGACCCAAGTCCCCAGAACTTGGCGGCCACGGTGCCTTCCGGAGCGGCGTCAAACCCTTTTTCCACCTTCAGTGAGGTATGGGTGACATCGTCAATGATCCCCACGGTAAAATGATTTTTCGGGGACAAACCCTTCATGTTGTCATATACCGCCTTGATCATGGAGGGATTGAATTCCTTTGAGGACAGTCCGTATCGGCCGCCGATAATCCGGGGACCTTCCCCATGTTCCATAAAGGCGGTGCAGACATCCTGGTATAAGGGCTCGCCAATGGCACCGGGCTCCTTGGTCCTGTCAAGCACCGTCAGGGCCTCCACGGACGCCGGCAAGGTGCGCAGAAATTCCGGAATGTCAAAGGGTCTGTATAAACGCACTTTTATCAGGCCTAAACGTTCGCCCATGCCATTGAGTTTTTCAATGGTCTCTTCAATGGCTTCACAGCCGGAACCCATGGCAACAACAACGCGGTCGGCTTCGGGATGCCCCACGTAATCAAAGGGTTGATAGTGGCGTCCGGTAAGCTCACCGACCTTTTCCATATATTGTTTAACAATGGCAGGCACTTTCAGATAAAAGGAATTGGTTGCTTCCCTGCCCTGAAAATAGATATCCGGATTCTGGGCGCTTCCGCGGGTATCGGGGTGTTCAGGGTTCATGGCCCTGGCCTTAAATTCCCAGTATGCGTCGTAGTTGAACAGGGATGCCATGTCCTCGTATTCAATCATTTCAATTTTCTGAATCTCATGGGAGGTTCTGAACCCGTCGTAAAAATGGAGAAACGGCACCCGGGCATCCATGGTTGCAAGATGCGCCACAAGGGCCAGATCCTGGGCTTCCTGGACAGAGCAGGAGGCCAGCATGGCAAAGCCGGTCTGTCTGGCTGCCATAACATCCTGGTGGTCTCCGAAGATGGACAGGGCATGGGCGGAAATGGCCCGGGCGGTTACATGAAAAACACAGGGAAGCAATTCGCCTGCGATCTTGTACATATTGGGTATCTTGAGCAACAGCCCCTGGGAGGCTGTAAAAGTGGAAGTCAAAGCACCTGCTGCAAGGGAGCCGTGGACAGCACCGGCAGCACCGGCCTCGGACTGCATCTGCTTGATGTCCAGAATCTGCCCGAAAATATTTTTTCTTCCCTGGGATGCCCAGGCGTCGGCAATTTCACCCAGAGGGCTGGAAGGTGTGATTGGGTAAATTGCTGCCACCTCGCTCATGGCGTATGCCACATGGGTTGCCGCAGTATTTCCGTCAATGGTCTGCATTCTTTTTTTCATAAAAATTTCCTTTAGCTGTGGAAACCCAAGCCCTCAGGCTTGAGAGATAACAGCGCTTTAGCGCGTCGTTTTTGTAAAAAGGCATATAATATTTAAACAGCCCTATGCCAGAGCTGAGAGCACCCGTTTCCGGGGTAACATTGCCTCGCTAAAGTTATAACCGGGTTTGGCGCAAGCAGCACTGGCTTAACCCCTTAGACCTGTTTAACCTTTTACCGTAGAGCCTGGGGCCGGCAAGCACCCCAGGGTACCTATTTCCGATCTAACGTAGTACTCGAAGCACTTAAGCTGGTCAGCATGGGCTTGCCTGAACAAGCCCATGCACGTTAGGCTTGATTATCGAGTTACAGTTAATAAATAAGCAATCTATTGCTTATAGAACTGCTTTTTTATGTCACAACTGAAAAAACCGGTCAAGAGCTATTTTACAGAAGGGCCCACAGGGTTAATCCAGACACGTTTTATGCTACCAAAGCGGGCATCGAGTATAAGGGAATCCTATAAGCCCAAGTTCTTTTCCAGTTCGGCCACGGCCAGGGTGGTCTTGATCACTGTGTCCGGGTTTAGGGACATAGTCTCAATACCGCACTCCACCACAAATTCCGCGAACTCCAGGTAATCGCTGGGGGCCTGGCCGCAGATGCCGATGTACTTGCCCTTTTTTACGGCAGTCTCGATCACCTGGCGGACCATCTTTTTCACCGCCGGATTGCGTTCGTCATATATATGGGAAACAAGGGACGAATCCCGGTCCACACCAAGCAGCAATTGTGTCAGGTCATTGGTGCCTATGGAGAAGCCGTCAAAAATTTCCAGATATTCTTCAGCCAGGATGACGTTGGACGGTATCTCGCACATACAGATAACCTTGAACCCGTTTTCACCCTGGCGCAGACCGAATTCGGCCATGGTTTCAATCACCTGTTCAGCCTCGTCCAGAGTGCGGCAAAAAGGAATCATGACCTGGACGTTATGAAGTCCCATCTCGTTCCTGATTTTAAGCATGGCCTTGCATTCCAGGCCGAAGGCCTCTTTGTATTCCTTAGCGTAATAGCGCGAGGCGCCGCGCCAGCCGATCATCGGATTATCCTCATCCGGCTCGAACTGGTCACCGCCGATGAGGTTGGCGTACTCGTTGCTCTTGAAGTCCGAAAGCCTGACAATGACCGGCTTGGGATAAAAGGCGGCGGCCAGCATGCCCACGCCCTCGGCCAGCTTGTCCACGAAATAGTCGCTCTTGTCGCTGTAGCCGATGGTCATATCTGCTATGGTCTGCTTCAAAAGCTCGTCCCCCAGGTCATCGTATCTCAAAAGAGCCAAGGGATGAATCTTAATATAGGAATTGATGATAAATTCCTCCCGGGCCAGGCCCACCCCATGGTTGGGGATGAAGCTCTTTTCAAAGGCCTGCTCCGGGCTGGCCAGGTTCAACATGATCTTGGTTTTGGTCTTGGGCAGAGTGTCCAGGTCCGTCTCCTCGATCTCGTAGGGCAAAAGGCCCTCATACACGTAACCAGTGCTGCCCTGGGAGCAGTCCACGGTTACTTCCTGGCCGGTTTGCATCCTGGTGGTGGCGCTGCCGGCGCCCACGATACACGGGATGCCCAGTTCCCGGCTGACAATGGCGGCGTGGCAAGTACGACCACCCCTGTTGGTGACGATGGCCCCGGCGATCTTCATCACCGGTTCCCAGTCCGGGTCAGTCATATCCGTGACCAGTACCTGTCCCTTCTGGAACTGGGAAATCATCTGGGCGGACTTGATCACATTGACCCCACCCTGGCCGATGAGTTCGCCCACGGACTGGCCGGTGCACACCACCGCGCCCTTTTCTTTAAGCTGAAATTCCCTGAGTACGGCCTTATTCTTCAAGGCATGCACGGTCTCGGGCCGGGCCTGGACGATGAACAGTTTACCGGTCTCACCGTCCTTGGCCCATTCAATGTCCATGGGTTTAAGGTATCCGGCCTTTGCCGAATAGTGATCTTCAATGGTGCAGGCCATCCGGCCCAGTTCCACCACCTCGTCGTCCCTAAGCACCAGACGGCGGCGGTCTTCGTCCGGCACAACCACGTTTTTGGTGGGCTGTTTGGCATCCGTCGTGTAGATCATCTTTATGGCTTTGCCACCGGTCTTTTTCATGATGACGGGCTTGAAGCCCTGCTTGAGCGTAGGCTTGAACACA
>DATFIL010000134.1:0-5009 GCA_035270145.1 Desulfobacter sp.
ATATTTTTTGAAAATACAAAAGATAAAGCCGGCGCATTAGTCCCTTTTGGGGTGTGGTCAGTTCCAGGATGATAATTCTACCGCCCGGTTTCAAGGTGCGGTAAAATTCCTTCATGGCCCCGGTGCGGTTCATGATATTGCGGATGCCAAAAGCCATGAAACCCGCATCAAATTGCTGATTTTTTATGGGCAGGTTCAATGCATCACCGTTGACAAGGGAAATGGTCCGGCCCATGGGACAGTTCAGTTTTCGTTTGCCAAGCGCCAGCATACCAAAGGAAAAGTCCAGTCCGGTAATAGATGTCCGACCCTTGAGAACACGACTCACTTCAAGACCTACATCACAGGTCCCGCAGGCCGCATCTAATACTCCGGCCCCAGATTCCAGTTTTGCAGCCTTGACCATCTCCTTTCGCCAGTACACGTCCTGGCGCATGCTGAGCAGTCGGTTTAAAAAATCATATTTGGGTGCAATTTTGTCAAACATTTCTTTGACAAAATCCAGTTCTTGGTTCATCGTTGACAACTTTAGAATCAGAGTTATTTTAAATTGTTTATTTTAATCAAAGCAGGTTTGGAAGCTACCATACAACCGAGTTAAACACAAATATAAATGAATTAAAGCGTTATCGGGCACTAAATTATGAGTGAAAAACGAGATTACTATGAAATCCTTGGGGTAAAACGGGATGCAGATAAAATCACGCTGAAAAAGGCTTACAGAAAAATTGCCATCAAATATCATCCGGACAAGAATCCGGATAATAAAGAGGCTGAAAACAAATTTAAAGAAGCGTCTGAAGCCTATGAAGTTCTGTGCGACGACAGCAAACGCCAGATTTATGACCAGTTTGGTCACCAGGGCCTTGAAGGCGCAGGTCATTCCGGTCCCAGCGGATTTGAGGATATATTTTCAAGTTTCGGGGATATTTTCGAAGATTTTTTCGGTTTTGGCGGCGGGCGTGGCGGCAGCCGGGCCAGGCGGGGATCAGATCTACGCTATGACATGACCATAGATTTTATGGAGGCTGCCTTTGGTACGGAAAAGACTATCTCCATACCAAAGCGGGAAACCTGTGACGAGTGCAACGGTTCCGGTGCCGCACCCGGTTCTTCTGCAGAAACCTGCTCCCACTGCCGGGGCACAGGGCAATATATCCAGAGCCAGGGCTTTTTCAAAGTCAAAACAACCTGTCCCTATTGCAAGGGCAGGGGGACAATTGTTCCCAATCCCTGTCCCAAATGCCGGGGCACCGGCCGCATGGAAATCAACCGCAAGGTTCAGGTCAAAATTCCTGCCGGTGTGGATGTGGGGTCAAAGCTGCGACTTACCGGAGAAGGAGAGGCCTCCAGCACGCCCAACGGTCCGTCAGGTGATCTTTACGTGGTGATTAATGTTAAACCCCACAAATTTTTTCAGCGGGAAGGAACCGATATTATTTGCGCCATTGATATTTCTTTTATCCAGGCTAGTCTTGGTGCTGAAATTACCGTGCCCACGCTGGTGGGAGAAGAGAATTTGAGCATCCCCGCCGGGACCCAGTATGGCGATTCTTTCAATTTTAAAGGAGAGGGTATTGCCTCCTTGAGAACCGGCCGGAGAGGAGATCAGATTATCAAGGTGATCGTCAAAACACCGACCAAATTGAGCCAGAAACAAAAGGATTTGCTAGAAGAGTTTGACAAACTTGATGCAAATAAAATATCAAACAAGCTGAAAAATTTGTTTAAAAAATTGTAATCTGGATGGGGGGCTATGTTTGAACTAAAGGTTATAACCCGGTTTGCCGGGGCGCACCAGCTTGCCATGGTGGGCCGGAAATGTGAGAACCTGCACGGACATAACTGGCAGGTGGAAGTATATGTCAAGGGCGATAAATTGAACGATGCAGGGGTTCTGGCTGATTTCGGAGATATCAAACGGGCGGTTCGGACTGTTGTGGACGGGGAACTGGATCACCAATTTTTAAATGAACTGCCTGCCTTTGAAGACAAACAGCCCACGTCCGAACGTATTGCCGTCTATATTGCAGGTAAGGTTCAGGCATACATAGACAAAAACCTGGAAGAGAAAATCGTGGTTTCCAGAGTCATGGCCTGGGAATCCGATGATGCCTGTGCGATTTATTATCCTACCCCGATTGTGAATCAATAATTTTTTTTGCCGGAATAAGTCCGGTGGCCGCTGCTGATACGATGTTGCCGGCCACCCCCGGCCCGTCTCCTGCCACGTACATGCCTTTAATTTTGGTTTCCAAATGCGGTGTGGTTTCAATCTGGGTGGCAAAGAATTTGATCTCCGGGGCATAGAGCAGGGTTTCATCATTGGACACCCCGGGTACCACCAGGTTTAAGGTCTCCAGCCCTTCGATCAGATTGGACAGGATCCGCTCGGGCAGCGCCATGGCAATGTCTCCGCAGACGACATCGGTCATGGTGGGTTCAATGTAGCTTTTGCTGACCCGGTTCCAGGTGGATCGTCTGCCCCGTTTAAGATCTCCGAATCGCTGGAGAATGGGTTTACCTCCGCCGATGATGCTGGCCAGACGCCCGATGGATTCCCCGTAAGCCTGGTTGTCCGTGATCGGTTCCGTAAGTACCACCTTTGACAGAAAGGCAAAATTGGTATTACTTGATTTTTTGTTTGAATAGGCATGCCCATTAACGCAGACAAAATCCTGGTAATTTTCCAACGCCACAAAACCGCCCTGGTTGGTGCAGAATGTCCGGGTCAGGTCATCATAGGTGTGGGTGCGGATAAAAAAGGTGGGGTCATAGATCACGTTGCACAGATCGTCCATGATATCGTTGTGCACCTCCACCCGGACACCGACTTCTATGCCCCGCTGGCTCAATTCAATGCCATGCTTAAGGGCCAGGGATGACATCCAATTGGCCCCAATACGGCCCGGAGCCAAAATTACGTTATGGGCATTATAGCTCCCTTTGTCAGATACAACCCCCTGGATAACCTCATCTTTTTCAATAATATCCGTCACATTCTCACAGGTTCGTATTTCAAGCCCTTTGGACTGAAGATAGTCGGCTATGCCCGTGATGTAGCCCGGCAGATTGTCACTGCCCAGATGCTTTTGCCGGATGAGCAGAAGATTGATGCCGAATCGCTTGGCTTCCTTGCGGATGAGAGCGGCCTGATCCATGTTGGTGGGAAATACCTTGGCATCCATCTTAAATCGGGTAAAAATATCTTCGGTTTCATCAATCAGGGCCTGGGCCTGGGACATGGGCATGAACTGGGTGAGATCGGTTTTGCCAAGTCTTGGAATAAAATTAAGTTTTCCGTCTGAATACAGGCCGGCGCCGCCAATACCGGACAAAATATTGCACGGTTGGCACTGGGCACATTTCTGAACTTTAGTGATGGGGCATTTGCGTTGATCCGGCTGCCTTCCGCGTTCAATGAGCAATACCTTAAGCCTGGCGTGTTCCATCAGATAATAGGCCGCAAACAGCCCGGCGGGTCCGCCGCCTACGATAATTACGTCATACGTCATATTCAACCTTTCATTCGATCCAGCATCAGTTCACCAATGAGAGTGGCATTGGGAGCAATCGTTGCACCAGCTTCCTTGAGCGCCTTGATCTTGGCCTCTGCACTGGTGCCTTTTCCTTCAATAATGGCACCGGCATGCCCCATCCGTTTGCCGGGAGGCGCCGAAACCCCCGCGATAAACCCAACCACCGGAACCTTGATTTCATCAGCGATAAATTCAGCCGCCTCCACTTCATCAAGACCACCGATTTCACCGATAAGTATTATTCCTTCAGTGTCGGGATCATCACGGAATAGCTCTAATGCATCCACAAAATTTATGCCATGTATCGGGTCACCCCCAATACCAATGGCTGTTGTTTGGCCTAGCCCGTTCAAGGTGGTTTGATATACCGCTTCGTAGGTCAACGTTCCGCTACGGGATACCACCCCTATTTTACCCGGCTTAAAAATATTGCCCGGCGCAATGCCGATCTTGGCTTGATTCGGCGTTACAATACCCGGACAGTTGGGCCCAATTAAAACGCTGTCGCTCAAATCCAAACAACGCTTCACTTTGATCATATCGTGCACAGGGATTCCTTCGGTAATGGCCACAATCAAAGGCATCTCGGCATCAATGGCTTCAATAATGGAGGCAGCGGCAAAAGGCGGCGGCACAAAAATCATGGTGGCATTCGCACCGGTCTCTTCCTTGCATTCTTTCACGGTATCAAAAATCTTGAAACCTTCCACCACTTGTCCACCTTTGCCGGGTGTCACCCCTCCCACCAGTTGGGTGCCATAATCACGACACCGGATGGAATGAAACAGCCCTGCTTTCCCTGTGATGCCTTGGGTCATCAATACGGTATCTTTGTTCACTAATATAGACATAATTAATCCTCCGCCGCTGCCGCAGCCAAGCGGGCACCTTCCGCTAAACTATCGGCACTGATTATCGCCAACCCGGAATCCTTTATGATTTGCAATCCTTTTTCTTTATGCGTACCTTCCAGGCGAACCACCAAAGGCAATTCAAGCCCCGTACTCTTCACCGCATTCACGATTCCCTGGGCAATGATATCGCATTTCATGATGCCGCCAAAAATATTGATGAGAATACTTTTGACATTAGGATCTGAGGTGATGATTTTAAGCGCTTGTGTTACCGCTTCTTCAGAAGCACTTCCGCCCACATCCAAGAAATTAGCAGGCGCATGTCCAGTGGCCAAGATGGTATCCATGGTGGCCATAGCCAAACCGGCGCCATTCACCATACAACCCACGTTACCATCCAGTTTGATATATTTCAGCCCATATTTCGCAGCGGTCTGCTCGTGCTCATTTAATTCATTATTGAAAAATGCCCACCATTTTTTTTGCCTGAACCGCGCGTTGCTATCAATATTGATCTTGCAGTCCAAAGGCACTAACCGTCCACCGTCTACACACAAGGCCAGCGGATTGATTTCCAAGAGCGTGCAATCGTTGTTAACAAAGATATGGTACAGTT
>DATFIL010000135.1:0-5351 GCA_035270145.1 Desulfobacter sp.
AGAGATGAAAGATGCCCCGATCCTGTCCGGGATCTTTACTGAAGAAGGCATCCGCCGTCTGGACCTTTTTATGATGGACCTTGGTTTCCTGACCAAGCATAAAGTCTCTTTAAAACCACCGAAAACCCGGGTAGAAGGTATCCCCAGACGACAAATTTATTTGATCAGAGCCTATGAACTGCCCGACGGCTGGGACGATCTGTCCCAGGATGAGTTGGCCACAAGACTTCTGGATGTACGGCTTAAGATACGGGAGATGGGTGAAGAGAAAAATGACATGATCGTATTCTCCTTCTGGCCGGACACCATCATGATCAAGGAGATCGGGGATCCCATGAAACTGGGAGAATACCTGGGTCTTGACAGGAAAGAACTTGAAGCACGGATTATCATGGCCCAGGGGCGCCAGAACACCAATTATGCCATCAACCTGTATGCCTGTCATCCGTTTTTTATCAAGGGGTACTGCACCATGACCAATGGTGAAAATACGGCGTTTATCCCCATCAAGGATTTTCTTTCCTCTAGAGATATCCCCGGCTATACCGGATATCAGTCCGATTCCGAAGTCTTTGCCCACATCCTTCACTTTTCCATGGAAGAGCTGGGCTTAGGTATTGACGGTTATAAGCATGTGATCACGCCGCTTCAGCGCGATGCCCTTGAAAAACACCCCAATTTTGAATTCTTGGATCATTTAAAAAAGACCTGCCGTCCCTTAATTATTGACGGCCCTAATATGGTCATCGGCACCCTGCCGGATCACTCCATGTTCATGGTTCAGGATCGCAAGAAACTGCGGCCTGGTGTGGTGGGAGGTAAGCCGGGTATGTTTGCTTTTTCATCCGAGATCTGCGGATTGGACGCCGTCATCCCTGACCGGGATAAAACCACGGACTTTCAACCCATGCACCTTGATACAGTCACTGTAAGCCCTGAGCGTCAGGAGGTAAATATATGTCGTCAAACAGAAGCCTTGAACCTTCCTCTTTAAGTTTGAATGATCTGCCCTGGCAGATCGAATATAATAATGATCGATGTACCCTGTGCGGTCAGTGTACGGCCGTGTGTCCGGTCCATGCCATCGCCCTTCATCCGTTCCAGAAACGGATCCTAAAAACGTCTGTGGGCAAAAATGCCGAGCAAAGTAATGAATATGATACTTTTTACGGTATTCGTCAGGACACCCGGGTTGAAAATGCCTGCATCGGTTGCGCCATGTGTACCCTGGTCTGTCCCAATGATGCCATCCGGCCCAAGAAAAATCCAAGCCTGGACAGGATGAAATTCCACATCAACCAGCATGGCATTCCCCGGCGCAGGGGCGGCCGGCGCAACGATTCGGGATCGATACTCGACAGAATCAAGTTCACCAGAATTTCCATGCTCACGGACCCGGCCCTGGATGCCGGGCGCCATGAATTTGAGATGCGTACGCTTCTAGGCCGGGTGCTTTCCCCCAGGGAAAACATGAAACAACTGCGGGAAAAGGGCTGGATTCCACCGGTCAGGGAGATTTATCCTTTGATCATCGGCGGCATGTCCTTTGGCGCATTGTCGCCTACTATGTGGGAAGGCTTGCAGATGGGGGTTGCCTACCTGAATGAAGAGATGGGCATGCCCGTTCGTATCTGCACCGGTGAAGGTGGTTGTCCGCCACGGTTGCTGCGCTCCCGGTTTCTTAAATATGTGATCCTGCAGATTGCTTCCGGCTATTTTGGCTGGGATGAGATCATCCACGCCATCCCGCACATGAAAGAAGACCCCTGCGCCATTGAGATCAAATACGGTCAGGGTGCAAAACCCGGTGACGGCGGTCTTTTGATGTGGCATAAAGTCAACAAGCTGATTGCCGCCATCCGGGGTGTGCCCCAGGGTGTCAGCCTGCCCAGCCCCCCGACCCATCAGACCCAGTACTCCATTGAAGAGTCCGTGGCCAAGATGATCCTGTCCATGTCCATGGCATGGGGGTTCAGGGTGCCGGTATATCCCAAAATTTCCGCCTCGTCCACTTCCCTTGCGGTGATGAATAACCTGACACGTAACGAATATGCGGCAGGACTCGCCATTGATGGCGAAGATGGCGGCACAGGCGCTGCATACGCTGTTTCCATGGACCACATGGGCCACCCCATAGCCAGCTGTGTCCGGGACAACTACCTGAATCTGACAGCCCTCGGTAAACAGAATGAAGTCCCCATCTTTGCCGGGGGCGGTATTGGTAAAAACGGTAACATTGCCGCCAATGCAGCAGCCCTGATTATGCTGGGCGCATCCGGGGTTCAGATTGGAAAATATGTGATGCAGGCAGCAGCCGGGTGTGTGGGTACGGAAGAAGACCGGTGTAACGTATGTAACCTCGGCATCTGCCCCAAGGGCATCACGTCCCAGGACCCAAGACTCTACCGCCGCCTTGACCCGGAAGATGTGGCCCAGCGCGTGGTAGACATTTTTGTTTCCTTTGACACACAACTTAAAAAAATTGTCGCACCCCTGGGACGCTCCACCTCCCTTCCCATCGGCATGTCCGATGCGCTGGGAATTGATGATAAAAACATTGCTGACCGTCTCAGTATCAAGTACGTGGTGTAAAGGAGGACGGGATATGATGAAAAGTGACTACATTTTTATAGCAGGTAAAAGAGACGAAAAACGGGTCTCCTCACGGGTACTTGAAGATACGATTCACCAGCACGTCAAGCGGGGTAACAAAAAGCTTGAAATCCAGGCCTTTGGCCAGCACGGCATTGGCGGACGACTCTGGGAGTCATACCCTGACAAAATGGACATCCGTATTATTGGTCATTCCGGCCAGCGCACAGGCTCCCTTGGTACACCCAACACAAGAATAGAGATCATGGGTCCGGCCTCGGATGATATTGGCTGGCTTAATGCCGGTGCTGAAATCATTGTGCATGGATCTGCCTCCAACGGTGCCATGAACGGTGCAGCCCAGGGCAAGGTTTATGTGGGCGGCTCCATTGGTGCCCGGGGTATGACCATGACAAAACGCAACCCCAGATTTGAGCCGCCCGAGTTGTGGGTCCTGGGGGCAGCAGGGGATTACTTCGGTGAGTTTATGGCAGGCGGTATTGCCGTTATCTGCGGTTTAAACGCTGCTGACCCGGAACAGCTGCTGGGCTACAGACCCCTGGTAGGCATGGTGGGCGGCAAGGTTTTTGTTCGTGGTGAGGTCAAAAGTTATTCCGACAAAGATGCCAAGGAAGTGGATCTTGATGATCAGGAATGGGAATGGCTGACCCAGGGCCTTAAAACGTTTCTTAAAAAGATCAAACAGCCCACACTGATTAATGAACTGGCTGTGCGAAAGCACTGGCGTCTGATTGAAGCCAAGTCGCCTCAGGAAAAGGCCGAAGGGCCTGACCGGAAATCCATGTCCTGGTACAGGGATCAGATCTGGGATGCGGAACTTGGCCGCGGCGGCTTAATCGGAGATCTCCAGGAGACGGAAAAAGGCACTGTGCCGGTCATTACCAAGGGGGAGTACAGAAGATATATTCCGGTCTGGGAACACGGTAAATATATCTCGCCCTGCCAGGCATCCTGCCCCACCGGAATTCCGGTCCAGCAGCGCTGGGCCATGGTCCGGACCGATAACATTGACGAAGCCATATCCATGGGCCTTGAGTATTCCCCGTTTCCGGCGACCGTATGCGGTCACCTGTGCCCTAGTCCGTGTATGGCCTCCTGTACCCGGAATCTGTCTTATATGAGTCCCATTAATGTTCGTCTTCTGGGCCAGGCGGCCCAGAATATCAAACCGCCAAAGCCGGCCAAAGCATCCGGGAAGAAAGTGGCCGTCATCGGCGGAGGCCCGGGTGGTCTTTCCGTGGCCTGGCAACTTACCATGAAAGGCCATACCGCCACAGTATTTGAAGCCGGGCAGGCCATTGCCGGAAAAATTTCCGCTCTGATTCCCGAATCCCGAATCCCTGCCGATACCCTGAATGCCGAAATAGAGCGCATAAATTCTTATATAAAAGATATAAGACTGGGAGAAAAAGTTGATGCAAAAAAGTTCAACGAGATAAAAAAGAGCCATGACTATGTTGTGGTGGCAGCCGGGGGCAATAAACCGAGATCTCTTCCGATCAAGGGTGCTGAACGGGCTCTTTTTGCCAATGATTTTCTTGAAAAGGCCAAGGCAAACAAGATAAAACCCGGCAAAAAAATCGTGATTATCGGTGCCGGTAATGTGGGCTGTGATGTGGCCACCGAAGCCCACCGGCTGGGTGCTGTTGATATCACCCTTATTGATGTTCAGAAACCGGCTGCATTCGGCAAGGAAAGAGACGATGCCGAAAAATGCGGTGCTCAATTCCGCTGGCCGGTATTCACCAAAGAAATTAATTCCCAAGGAATTAAACTTGAAAGTGGCGAAATACTGCCGGCTAATACGGTGGTAATCTCCATCGGAGACGTGCCGGATCTGTCCTTCCTTGGTGAGGGGATTGAGCTTGAACGAGGGTTTGTCAAGGTGAATGAAACCGGCCGCTCCTCGGATGAAAAGGTCTTTGCCATCGGGGATGCCGTGGGTCCGGGACTTATCACCAATGCCATCGGCGCAGGTCGACGGACAGCCATCGTTATTGATCAGCTGCTCAACGGCCAGGCGCCGGATGTGGGCAGCCTTGCCCCCATGATTGATACCCGGCGTATAAACCTGACCTATTATAACCCCAGACATGATCCCAATACCTTAGAAGCGTGTGGTGACGACTGCGCTTCCTGCGGAAATTGCAAGGATTGCGGCATCTGCGTGGCAGTCTGCCCCGAAGGGGCCATCAGCCGGCAGGAAAAGGCAACCGGCTTTGAATATGTGGTGGATGAATCCAAATGCATTGGATGCGGATTCTGTAAAGGGGCATGCCCCTGCGGTGTATGGGAGCTGATACCCAATACGCCCCTGGCGTAAAAAAACATACTGTAAATGGGATCAACGCGTTGATCCCATTTACTTATACTCAATCATCAAGTTTTTAATGTCAATGAGTTAATGTTATCTCCAGACTGATAATCCTTTGCTGATCCCGATTCCGAGGTGCCAATCACTTGGCCAAATTTAGAATTGCTGCTACGGCGCTAATTGAGTTCAGGAATGGGTCTTACATAACTTGAACACGCTCTAAGACCAAATCATGAGCAAACTGAATTCGGGCATTTAACCCTCCTCATACTGATTCAGTACCACTTGGTGTCCGTTGAGAAACAGTTTCTCTTCCTTGATGTGCATATCAAGAGACAAAAGATCTCCTTTAATAACGAACAATCCGGTGCTCATTCCCGGTAACAGTGGTTCAGTCAGATTAGGGATGCCGTCTGTAAGGGCA
>DATFIL010000136.1:0-9601 GCA_035270145.1 Desulfobacter sp.
TTTGAATGCCGGGCTTTTTGTCTTCTTGCCTGCAGGTGCCCTTTTTTTTGAAAACACCCTTGAGATCACATCCTGGAATATGCCTAAAGGGCAGATGGCGGAACAATAGATGCGGCCAAATATAAGCGTGAGCCCAAGCACCACCATGAACCCCGCGGCACCCAGGGCGGCATGATTCATAAAATTAAGCAGTGACGGCACGAACTGTAAAACGAGCAGTTTGTCGGCAAGCAGCCGAACACCCGTATTCCAGATATCAAGAAAAATCAGAGCAGTGCCCGTGAAAAAGGCAAGGGCAAAGCATAATCGCAACGGCTTGAGAACGAGCGGGTTCATCTACAATTTGATCCGGTTGATGGCAAGGTGTTCAAGGTTTATCTGCCCAAGATTCATCTGTGAGGCAATCTTAATATGCCGGATATCCTCCGGTTCCATGCCGAAAAGTTTTGTTGCAGCGGCATCTGCGGCTACAGGGTCCCTGGAGACCACCTGGGCCTGCATGGAGACCACGTCATTGACACTGACGCCTCTGGGACCATTGCGCTTCATCACGTTGTAGGCATCCACCACTGTGAGATCCGGTTTGCGAAAGGAGGCGAAGTCGGCAATGCACTGGTGAAGGTCGTTGCGGTGCCAGTACCACCGGTCCCAGACCACGCCCATAAGATTTTTCATGCCGATGGTGAGCATGGCGGAGCTGTGGTGCTTGAGGATCGGCACATTGATGAACACGTCGGCATCCAGCAGGGCCTGGTGCACTTTGGCTTCTTTCAGGCGCAGGCCTGATGGGATGGTAACCGTTTTGTAATATCCTTCGCTGTCACCGGAAATCATTTTTCCGCCGGCCTTTTTGACGGCCGCATCAATACCACTGTTTTTATAGCACCTGCGCCAGTTGTCACAGGTATGATCGAATACGGATACCTTAGATGCACCTGCGTCAAGGCACTGGGCAACGATAGCCCCCACAAGGGCAGGGTGGGTGTTGCCGGCCCGTTCAGGCGGGACATCCCAGCCGATATTGGGCTTGACCAGAACCCGGCTGCCCCGGGGTACAAAGGTGCCCATGCCGCCCTGGGCATTTATGGCTGCATCAAACATGGTGTCCGGTTCACCACCCCTCACCGCCACCAGGTCATACGGGAGTGAAGCCGCGTTGGAAGGTGTGCGCCAGAATCGGTTGACCTTGGGAAAAGCGAGAAAGGCGCCTGCAGCAATCCCGCTGGTGATGGCCTTTTTAAAAAAATCCCGTCTATTCATGATAAGTCCTCCTTATTTTTAAGTCTATTGCAGCAACAATTTATCCGTATCTTGACCTATTTGATAGGGCTATATATAAACTTGATGATCGACTATAAGAATAAATATATGATTGTTTTTCGGTTTTGTTAGTGTTTTTTTTCATTTTTAGGATTTTTATATGAAAATCAGATACAATTCACCTGTGGTTCTGACCTATACCATCCTGGCATTGGTCTGTCTTGCCCTGCCTGTCTCAAGCTTTCTGGGAATGAGCATGGCATCGCCTTCCCGGCCGGCGTTTTCTGATCCTGTATTTTATGCAAGACTTTTTACATATGTCCTGGCCCATGCCGGATGGAGTCATTTCAAGGGTAACCTGATCATGATTCTTTTGTTAGGACCGCTTCTGGAAGAAAAATACGGCTCATGGCTGCTTTTTGAAATGATGGCGATAACCGCTGCGGCCACCGCATTGATCAGTGCGGTGGTTTTTCATACCTCCCTTGTGGGGGGCAGCGGTCTGGTGTTTATGATGATTCTGCTCAGTTCCTTTTCAAATTTCAGGGATGGGGAAATTCCTTTGGCTTTTATTCTGGTGGCCGTGATTTATATTGGATCTGAATTGACGCAAGTTTTGAATGATGATCATATTTCCCGCTTTGGTCATCTGGCGGGCGGACTTTTTGGGGCGGGGTTTGGATTTTTAAGGGGTAAAACTTGATCATCGAGTAAAAATAGATAATCTTTAGCCGGAAAAATAACCCGGTCGCCGGTTTGAAGAATACCGGTTGGCTACGCCCGCGCTCCCAGGTTAAATTATTTCGCTCGCATTACTCAGCATCCTGGAATTGGGCGGCGATCTCAATAAATTGTTTTTCAATTTCAATAAATGCATCAACAACCCTGGGATCAAAATTCTTTTCACGCCATTCCAGAATAATCTCCTTTGCCTTATGATGACTGAAAGCTTCCTTATACACCCGCTTGCTGATCAAGGCGTCATACACATCCGCCACCGCCATCAGTCTGCCGGAAATGGATATCTTATCGCCGGCAATGCCTTTCGGATAACCGGTACCGTCCCACCGTTCGTGGTGGGTCAGGGATATTTCTGTGGCGAGATTGAGAAATGAACTGCGACCCAGGCGCTCTTCCGCGATTCTTAGCGTTTCACCCCCCAGGGTTGTATGCGACTTCATGATCTCAAACTCTTCATCCGTTAATTTTCCAGGCTTGAGCAGAATATTGTCAGGAATACCGACCTTGCCGATATCATGTAGCGGGGCCGATTTATACAACAGGTCCACCGTATCATCATCCAGCTTGCTTCGAAAATCGGGATGACCCTGTAAATGCTTTGCAAGGGCCTTGACATAGCGCTGGGTCCGGAGAATGTGGTTGCCGGTTTCATTGTCCCGGGTCTCGGCCAGCGACGCCAGCGACAGAATCGTAACGTCCCTTGTCTCCGCCAACTCTTCCGTGCTGTGCTTTAATCCTTCCACCATCAGGTTGGTGTGTTTTGCGATCACACCAAACTCATCGTTGCTGCTGACCGGGACATGAACCGCGAAATTTCCGCCTGTGGCTTCCTGGAGAACAACCGTCTCCTTGTCCAGAAAATTTCGAAAATTCCTGGAATAGGCGTATATCACGGTGAACATATAGAGCAGGATCACCCCCATCACGAATCCCACTTCGGTCATAATATATTGCTGGGCGCCCGCCACCGAAATTTCGTTGCCGATTTTGGCCATCCACTCCAGGTCCTTATTAATCACCAGGAATATGACCCCGGCTGTCAAGAGCATACAGGCAGAACTGAACAAAACCAGTTTCTTGGGATGGGAGAAAAACTGCAGATCCGGTTCAATCCTGTCCCCCGAGGCTTCCAAACGGCGATTTAGAACCCATTCCTTCTCAAGACTGAGATCGATGGCTGCAAAAAATCCCATCAGGAATAAAGCGAAAACAATCTTCAACCCGCTTCCCAGGGGAAAACTATAATAGAAGGTGTTGAACAGCATGATGATAATGCCGGAAAGAAAAAAGGAGCCCAGATCGAATTGAAACACCCGGATGGACTGCTTTTTGAGAAGCGCCTTTTCTATCGCTTTATTAAACACCATGACCTGCAGCAGATAGAACAGCGTCATGGTCACCAAAATAGGTGTCAGCAGTTGACGGATGGTCAGGGAATCCAGAAATGGACAGACCTGGCCGCCATATATTCCGAGGATTACGAACGCCGCCAGATAATGAATTGTTCTGCGTGCCATTGTTTCTACCTCCAGAACGGTATCTTTTGTTTGTCCCACCGACCTGAATTCCAAACACTAAAGGTCTGTTATACCGCCTTTCAGGCAGGCATAAATGTCTTTGGCGGGGATCGTTCCCCTGCGCAGGATTCTGGGCGGTGTGCAGGTTACATCAACAACCGTTGAACCGGCACCGCCTTTAGCCAGACCTGCGTCCAGAACCAGATCGACTTTTTCCATAATTTCAGGGCATAGCATATCTGTTCGGGTGCATCCGGGCCGGCCGGACAGGTTGGCGCTGGTGCCGGTGACCGGAAAATCAACACTGTTGACCAACGCCCTGGCTATCGGATGACCGGGCAGGCGGATGCCAAGTTTTTTGCTTCCTGCGGTGAGCTTGGGATCGATACTGTCTGCCGCATCAAAGACCAGGGTCAGGCCGCCGGGCCAGAATTGCTTCATGAGTATCCGGGCCTTGTCCGGAACCGTTGTAACAAGGCCGTCAAGCTGGTCCGTATTTTTTATCAATACCAGAATAGGATTGCTGCGGGGGCGCTGTTTGAGCTGGAATACCTTTTCAACGGCATTGACGGACAGGGCGTTTCCCGCCACCCCGTAAAGGCAGGCTGCCGGAAAAATAATCAGGCCGCCGGTTTTAAGAATACTGGCGGCCTGGTTTATGATAGCAGGGTCCGGGTGGTCTTTGTCCACCCGGATGATTTTATTCTGGACCATTTTTTTAACAAAGCTTAAAGCAGGATCAGGCAAAAGATGCCGCTTTTTGTGCCACCTTATCTGCCATGTCCTTTTTAAATGCCGCCAGTTTTTCTGCCACCACCGAATCAGACACCCCAATGATCTGGGCCGCGGTGATGCCGGCATTATGGGCCCCGGATTTACCAATGGCCATGGTGGAAACCGGAATACCAGGAGGCATCTGCACTGTTGCTAACAGCGCATCCATGCCTTGAAGGGCACTGGAGTCAATGGGAACACCCAAAACAGGCAGGGTGGTGTGGGCGGCAATGACACCGGCTAAATGTGCTGCATGTCCTGCCCCGCAAATGAGCACCTTGACCCCCTGTTCCCGGGCCTGGGTCGCCAACTGTACGGCCTTTTCAGGGGTCCTGTGGGCAGATGCCACAGTGACATAGTAGGGGATTTCGAATTTTTTGAGCATGACCAGGGCGCTTTTCATTACTGAAAAATCGGAGTCAGATCCCATGATCACACCGACCTGGGGCGGGATGGCCATGCGTTTCAATGCTTTGGCCCCAATATCCGTTCTTTTAAAGCAGTCTTTAAAATTGATTTTGTCACAGGCCTCATAGGCCGTATTAATGGCGTCTTCAACCGTATCGCCCAGGGATGTCACCCCAAGCACCCGGCCGCCGAATGCCACGACTTTGCCGTTATCCATGGCCGTACCGGCATGGAATACCACGGTATTCTTAATCCCATTGGCTTGATCCAGCCCTGTGATCTCATGGCCTTTTTCGTAAGATCCCGGGTATCCGCCGGCAGCAATGACCACACACATGGCAGCCCGTGGATCAATTTTGATTGTATGGTTGTGCAGGGTACCGTTGCAGCAGGCTTCCATCAAAGGCACTATGTCGTTTTTCAGCCGCATGAGGATGGGCTGGGTTTCAGGATCACCAAGACGGGTGTTGAACTCCAACACTTTGATGTTATCTTTGTCCACCATTAATCCGGCATAGAGCACCCCTTTAAAGGGGGTGCCTTCCTTGGCCATGCCTTTCACGGCCGGAATCATCACCTCTTCCATGGCTTTTGTGCGCAGCAGGTGATCCAGCACAGGTGCCGGAGAGTATGCGCCCATGCCGCCGGTATTGGGGCCTTTGTCATCATCAAATATCCGTTTGTGGTCCTGGGATTCGGGCAGGGCAAGTACTGTGTTGCCGTCTGTGAAGACAATAAAGGAGGCCTCCTCGCCTTTAAGACACTCTTCCACCACCACCACGGCGCCGGCATCACCAAATTTGTTGCCTTCCAGCATGTCGTCAATGGCGGTGTTTGCCTCTTCAAGACTTGTACAGACAATGACGCCCTTGCCGGCGGCCAGCCCGTCCGCTTTGACCACGCAAGGTGCGCCCAGGGCTTTTGCATAAAGCTTGGCCCGTTGAGGATCAGTAAAGGCTTTGCCCGCAGCACAGGGTATCCCGTACTTGAGCATATGATTTTTGGAAAATACCTTGGAGCCTTCAAGCTGTGCCGCGGCGCCGGACGGACCGAACACGGCCAGCCCCTTTTCTTCAAAACGATCTGCAATACCCGCTACCAGAGGCCCTTCAGGACCCACAACCGTCAGGTCAATCTGATTTTTTTCGGCAAATGCTGCCAGAGCGTCAATATCTTCAGCACCGATATTTATATTTTCAGCCAGGGTTGCGGTGCCTGCATTTCCCGGGGCACAGTATATTTTATCAACTAAAGGACTTTCAGCAATTTTCCAGACCAGGGTATGTTCCCGGCCGCCGCTGCCGACTACAAGGATTTTCATTGGGCTCTCCTCAAATTCGTTCTTTTGTTTTCTTCTATGGCAAGTTCAATGAGTTTGTCCATCAGGACACCAAATTCATAGCCCGCCTTGGCCGCGGACTGGGGATAAAGACTTGTGGCTGTCATACCGGGGATGGTGTTGGTTTCAAGGACATGCAGTTCACCATCACAAAGCAGCATGTCTGTTCTGGAATAGCCTTTAAGAAACAATGCCCTGTGGGCTTGGACAGCCAATTCCTGTACCCGCCGTGTGGTTTGTTCATCAATACGGGCCGGGCAGATTTCATTGGTTTCTCCTGCCACATATTTGGCCTGGTAATCAAAAAATTCATGGTCCTCGCCGGGGACTATTTCAATGACGGGCAGGGCCTCAATGTCCTGATTTCCCAGAACCCCGCAGGTCAGTTCCGTGCCTTTGATATATTGCTCAAGGATCAACGTGTCATCGTTTTGAAACCCTTTTTCAATGGCTTGGGGCAGATCTTTTTCATCTGATATAATGCTCATGCCCACCGAAGAACCGGCGCAGGCCGGTTTGATCACAATGGGAAGTCCAAGGGCCTTTAAGCTGTCAGGATCGGGAACCGGCGCATGGGTGGAAATTGATATATAGTCAGGTGTCGGGATGCCTGCCTGGCAGTAAAGTCTTTTGGCGATCAGTTTGTTCATGGCAACAGCTGATCCCAAAACACCCGACCCCTGATAGGGAATATTTAAAAGATCCAAAAGTCCCTGAATCGTACCATCTTCTCCAAAGGGACCATGGAGAATAACCAGGGCTGCATCAATATCCGGCGCATCTGTTACAAGTTTTGTCAGATCAAATTGGGGATCATATCGTTTAATGTCGTATTTTTTTTTATCAAGGGCCTCAAATACCTGATTCCCACTGTTTAAGGATACTTCCCGTTCCGTGGACATCCCGCCTGATAACAGGGCCAGGCTGATTTTTTTCATACATCTCTCCTGTGGTCTCTAATTGGATGATCAGCCCTGGATGATTTTCTGGCGCGCTTTTTCGAACTCTTTTTTGGAGATCAGATCCTTTTCATAAAGCCCGTTGAGTTCCAGCATTTTTCGTTCCGCCATGTCACCTGCGCTTTCAATAAGCCGGTCATCGGAATAGGGGCAGAGGCTGGTGGCGTTCGGCAGCAAGGGATGCTCTTTGGCTTTAATTTCAAAAGACGCAAGGCCGCCAAGCAGTCGTATCTCAACAGCTCTGTCCTGGAATTCCGGCATGCCCAGCACCTCGCTTAGGGAGGAAGATGTTTCTCTCATTCTGTGGTAAACGATCCAGGCAATGGCAAGCACCAGAATGGCAATGCCGCCCATGATCCATGGAAGATAGTGATAGATGCCTTTGAACAACACCACGGTAACGCCGATGCCGGCCAGAAGAAATACGTGGAGCAGCAGTATAAAATAGGCAATAAAAATATTTTTAAATACTCCGTCTTTGTCTTTTTTGCGTATACTCATAGGTTTTTTCCTTTAGCTGTGCAAACCCAGGCCTTTAGGCTTGGGAATAAACAGTGCTTTAGCACGTTGTGTTTATTTGATTTTTTTCAATAATGAAGTTCTGTACTGGTCCCGGGCCAGGGTGTTGCCGGGTCCGGTTGAGCGGACCGCATCAAGTTTGGCCATCAGGTAATTTAGTTTTTTGTGCAGCTTTGCCTGATCCGCGGTTGTCTGCCCGGTCTGGTCCATAAGTTCTTGTACATGGGTCATCTGCTTTCTGATTTCAACTTCAGGGGGCAGAAATCCTGCGTTTTTCAGAATTTTATGGGCCATGCGAAACTCTTCCGGCACAGGGCTGTCCTCAAACAATAAAGGTTTGCCCTTGCCTTCAAGATTGTCAAACCGGCCCTGCTTCTGGGCGGTTTTGATACGTTCTTCAACTATGTCTTCAAATCCTGGAATCATAACAGATAAACCATAATATATTAATTGACGCCTCCAATGGATTGCTTGCTGCGTAATGCCGACCTTAATACAGACCGGTATAAAGAACATAAATTCTATTAAACCAGGCTGTGTTTTGCAAGCTATTTTCTTGACACCTAAAGGCCAATATTGTATCACCTTTATTCTTATGCTGGTAATATAATAAGGCCTGGATAAAAACCCTGTGTTTGGACGAAAAAATGCCCAGATGCAAGGCGCAAAAAACTTTAAAATCGGAGCAACCTCATGGTTGTGAGGCCCGATCTTATGATTTGCTAAAATTTTTTGCAACGCGGCAAATGGAAGACTTTTCGTTCAAACATTAAATAGATACGATACCTATGAGTAAACCAAAAGATATATCAAAAATTAGAAATATCGGAATCATGGCCCACATTGATGCGGGCAAGACCACGGTGACGGAACGCATCCTCTATTACACGGGAAGGTCCCACAAAATCGGCGAGGTCCATGACGGCGAAGCCACCATGGACTGGATGCAGGATGAACAGGACCGGGGGATTACCATTACCTCGGCCGTAACCTACTGCCAGTGGAAAAAAGCCAGCATTCAGATCATCGACACCCCGGGCCATGTGGATTTCACCGTGGAGGTGGAACGGGCTTTGCGGGTATTGGACGGGGCCATTGGTGTATTTTGCGCCGTGGGCGGGGTGGAGCCCCAGTCCGAAACGGTCTGGCGCCAGGCAGACCGTTACAAGGTCCCGAGAATGGCCTTTATCAATAAAATGGACCGCACCGGTGCTGATTTTTTTGCCGCCTGTGATTCCATCAAAGAAAAACTGTCTGCCAATCCTGTGATGATTCAGGTGCCCATCGGGGCCGAGGACCGTTTCCAGGGCGTTATTGATCTTTTGACCATGGAGCAGATCGCCTGGAACGATGAGACATTGGGCGCCGAATACACAGCCGGACCCATTGAAGATGCGTTTCGGGAACTGGCTGAAGAATATCGGGACAAACTTCTGGAAGCCGTGTCCGAACTTGATGATGACATTATGGAAAAATACCTGGGCGAGGAAGATATTTCAGTGGATGCGCTTCGGGCCGCCATCCGGGCTGCGACCATTCGCCGGGATATGGTGCCTGTGCTTTGCGGATCTGCCCTGAAGAACAAAGGGGTTCAACCACTTCTGGATGCCATTGACTATTACCTGCCAAGCCCCAAGGACGTTCCCCCGGTTAGAGGCGAGCATCCTGAAACCGGAGAACTCCTTGAATTCAAGCCGGAAAAAAACGGTCCGCTGGCGGCCCTGATTTTTAAGGTATCCATGATCGAAGGCCGCAAACTCTCCTTTGCCCGGATCTATTCAGGAAAAATTGCTTCGGGCGGGGAGGTGTTTAACCCGGCCTTAAAAAGCAAGGAAAAACTGTCCAGAATTTTAAGAATGCACGCCAACAAGCGTGAACGCCTGGATGAGGCCTCGGCCGGTGACATTGTCGGCATTGTGGGGCTTAAAAATTCCGTTACCGGCGATACCCTATGCAATCCGGATCATCCGGTATTTCTGGAAAAAATGGAATATGCACAGCCGGTTATCTCCATTGCCATTGAGCCCAAAACCCATGCCGATCAAGAAAAGCTTGATGATGTGATGGCAAAATTCATGATTGAG
>DATFIL010000137.1:0-2179 GCA_035270145.1 Desulfobacter sp.
TTGGTAAATCTGTTTAAAGCCTTGGACATATTGATTTGGGCTTTGTTATCTTTGGGCGTAATGGACAAAGAGATAACCGGCTCCATAACGTGCATGGACATCATGGAGTAGTTGATATTTGGTGAGACAAAGGTGTCGCCCGAGGCACAGTCAATGCCGAATATGGCACCGATATGACCGGCTGGGATCGCATCCACATCTTCCATCTGGTTGGAGTGCATACGGATGAGGCGACCGATTTTAACCTTTTTATGATCCCTGGCATTAATCAGGGTGTCTCCCTTATTAACACAGCCTTGGTAGACACGGATGTAGGTCAGCTGACCATATTGACCGTCTTCCAGTTTAAAGGCCAGCGCCACGGCGGGTTTGTCAAAATCGCTGTCAAGAATAACCGCTTCTTCATTATTATCCAGATCAATGGCCTCATTTTTAATATCCAGCGGGCAGGGCAGGTAATTGAGAACAGCATTCAACAGTGGCTGAACCCCTTTATTCTTGTAGGCTGAACCCAGAAACACAGCGGTCATCTCCCGGGCAATGGTGCCGGTCCTGACTGCAGACATGATCATCTCTTCGGTAATTTGCGCTTCCTCAAGAATGGCATCTGTAAGTGCTTCGGAGAAGAGGGATACGGCATCAATCATCTCTTCTCTGGCTGCCTGGGCATCATCTTTGAGCTCGGCAGGGATGTCAGCTTCAACCATTCGTTCACCGTTGTCGCCTTCAAAATAAAAGGCTTTCATTTTTACAAGATCGATAATGCCTTCATGCTTATCTTCAAGGCCTATGGGAAGCTGCAGCATCACGGAATTATGGCCGAGTTTATCCCTAAGCTGCTTGCAGACTTTAAGCGGGTTGGCGCCTGAACGGTCACATTTATTGACAAACGCAATACAGGGGACTTCGTAGCGCTTCATCTGCTGGTCAACGGTGATGGACTGGGACTGTACCCCGGATACCGAGCAAAGGATGAGGACAACACCGTCCAGAACCCGCAAGGACCGTTCCACCTCCACGGTAAAATCCACATGGCCCGGTGTGTCAATAATATTAACGGCATGGTTGTCCCATTCACAATGGGTGGCCGCAGAAGCAATGGTAATGCCCCTTTCCTTTTCCAGTTCCATGGAATCCATGACCGCACCTGTGCCGTCTTTGCCCCTGACTTCATTGATTTTATGGATTCGGTTGGTATAAAAAAGAATCCGTTCAGTAAGCGTGGTTTTACCGGAATCAATATGGGCACTGATTCCAATATTTCTTACCCGTTTAAGATCTCTGATCATTTTGCTTTATCCTTAAAAATAAAAAATCCTTTGAAAACAATACTAAGCGCGACCATTGCCAAAGGCGCAGCCGATATGTTTAATACTATCGTTTTATTATGAGCTTGTTAAATTATCCCAGAATTTAAAACGTGTTAAGTAAAATTGCGTAAAATAGAAAAAAATAAAAATACACTATTTTAGTAATAAAATCAATCATAATTATATTTTTTATTGTTGAATTTCAGGAGGGCAGAATATAAGATTGACCGAAAATTTTAGCTTCATGGAGAGGACAGGGTTGATCCGGATGCATTTTTTAAAAATAGATGGATTGTAGATATGAAGGAATTTTTTCATTACCTTGAAAAAGGTGCTGACGCTCTTGGGTTGAATTTATCACCGGACCAGAGGGGTTTGCTGGCTGCCCATGCCCGGGAATTAATGCACTGGAATGCCAAAATGAATCTGACCGCCATAACGGATATCCGGCTTATGGCTTATAAGCATTTTGTGGATGCGCTGGCTGCAGCTAGTTTTCTGGAGCGGCCTGCACGGGTCATGGATATCGGTTCCGGTGCGGGATTTCCTGCTGTTCCCATGAAAGTAATCTGCCCGGACCTTGATATCACCATGGTGGATGCGGTGAGAAAAAAGGTCAGCTTTTTAAGCCATGTGGTGCGAACTCTAAAGCTTGACAACATCAGCGCGCTGCATGCAAGGGTGGAAGACCTTGCCAAAGATCCCGGGCATTTTCAAATGTATGATGCCGTCACGGCCAGGGGCTTTGCGGATCTTGGAAAACTTACAGCACTTGCCGGTCCCCTGCTGGCACCCGGCGGCAGGATTTATGCCCTGAAAGGAGCACATGCCTTGGAAGAAATCACGCCTGAACTTAAGAAGCAGTTTCA